>JALOMD010000411.1 GCA_025455595.1 Cytophagales bacterium
GTATGACGTACTACGAGTCGGGGCACATGATGTACATCCACCGGCCGTCGCTGGTGCAGTTCAAGAAAGACGTGGCAGCCTTCTTGCGCGAGGCGACGAACAAGAAATGAGCAGGGGGCATGGGGCGAAAAGAAGGGGGCGTTTTGGGCAAAAATTGCCCAAAACGGCAGCCGCGCCAGTCCCGTAAGGATGGCCTGTTTGTAGAAAATTACAGAGAATTCACAGAAAAGCTCCGTAGGCGCGGCCGTGACGCTGTATTGTCAGTTTGGCCGCGCCTACGGAGCTTTGTTTTGTGCCGATTTCGTATCGCCTTGTTATCCCAAAACAAAAGGTTGAGTGCGCAAATAATTTGATACAATCGCCTGATGATCAGTGCGTTTTGAATTCCGCAATCCACATTCCGACTTCTGAATTGGTATTATTTCACTCACGACTCAAGACCAAATACTCAAGACCAGTGAATTGTTTTTCAAGTCAACTCCCGCACCAAGATATACACTCCCATCGCCAGCACAAACCAGCCGAACGCCGGCTTGAGCTTGGCCCCGCTGATGCGGGACGACAGCCAACTGCCCAGCAGCGTGCCCGCCAGCGAAACCGCCGAGAAAACCGCCAAGAAGGGCCAGTCTATACGGTTTTCCCAGTGCAGGCTGCCCGCAAAACCCACTAATGCGTTTAGCGAGATAATCACCAGCGACGTGCCGATGGCCTGCTTGATGCCGAGGCGGGCCGCCATGACCAAGGCGGGTACAATCAGGAAGCCGCCGCCCGCACCGAGCAGACCCGTAAGGCAGCCTACCAGCAGTCCTTCCGGCAGCAAAGCCGCCGGTTTGACCGTCAAGGCCGCCGAGGCTTCTGCGTGGCTGGCGGGTTGCAGGCGAATCATAGACCACGAGGCCAGCAGCATGACAACGGCAAACAATACCAACAGGAAAACCGATTTGGTGAGGGTGAAATCGCCGATTACAAACAGCGTTTCGGGGATGAGCGGCACGACGAAATGACGCGTGAGATAGACGCTGACCAGCGAAGGCAACCCGAACAGCAGCACCGCCCGCACATGTACATTGCCCTGCCGGAAGTGACTCGCCGAGCCGAACAAACTTGTGACCCCGACAATGAACAGCGAGTAAGACGTGGCCGTCACGCCGTCGAGCAGGAAGAGGTAAACCAAGATGGGAACCGTCAGGATGGAGCCGCCTCCGCCAATCAACCCCAGCGACAACCCCATGAGCAACGCTCCCACGTATCCGATTATTTCCATGAAAATCCTTGTAAAAGGCACAAAGATACGTGGGAAGCCGGAATTCGGATAGTTGTCGCTTGGCGTTCGGTTGGCCGCGAATGTGAAAAACACAAAAGCCGTCCCGACAAGTCGGGATGGCCCAAAACGCGTCAGGAATTTCGCTTGCTGATTTTATTTCGACTCACGGCCCGTTGCCGGTCGGCGCGGAAACGCCTTGCGTCGGCTGGGCGTTTGTTGGCGTGTTTGGTGGCACGGCCGACCACGCGTTGCCGCCACATTCGCCACGAGGCCGGTTTCAGTTGGCGGCGCATCAAGGCAATCACCTCGGCTTCCGTCAGGCCAAACTGCGCGAAAATCGCCTCAAACGGCGTGCGGTCTTCCCAAGCCATTTCAATTACGCGGTCAATATCCGCTTCGGTCAGGGTTGTGTTTGGCATAATACCAATTTAGAATTATGAATTATAAATTCAGAATTAAAAACCTGCTGATAACCAAGTCGTTGTGTCAAGGCAATTATATGGTCGGTCTTTAAAATTGGCACAAAGTTGCGTTTCAGGCGATTTTTGCCCAAAACACAGCGGACAGCAGAATTGTTTTCTCAGAAAAGCTCTGTTCCGATGAAAATGCGAAAAAAGTCAGACCTGCCCACCAAGGTTTGCCCCGCGTGCGGGCGGCTATTCGCATGGCGCAAGAAATGGGCAAACTGCTGGGACGAAGTGAAATATTGCAGCGACCGGTGCCGAGGGCAGAAACGAGAAGTGGTGAGTGGTAAGTCGTAAGTAGGCGTTTTGAGCAAAAATTGCCCAAAACGCTTTTCACTTGTCACTTACGACTTACCACTTGCCACTTACGACTTACGGTAAAACAAAACCGCCCCGAATTTCGGGGCGGCTGTGAAAAAACGCATGAAAAACCAAATTTCAAATGGAAGCCTGCAACCGGGAAAAACACCGGTCTAACACAACTGCATAGACTTGGCCGAACTTCTCGTAACACCAAGCCCGCAGCACCTGCACTTCTTCTTTCACCAGATTGATCAACGCCTTGCTGAGTTCCTTCTCAAACAGGCGGCGGTCAAAGCTGACCTTTTCCAGAATCGTCTTTGCGTATTCCAACATAACGTACGACTGGTTGTTTGTTTGAACACCGCAAACGATACACGCCCCGCCAAACGAATCGCCGAGAAGGCCCGGAAAGGATAGCTCCCCGCCAGCTAAGCGAATGCGGCGGAACGAACGTTCATTGGTGCGTAATCGGATAAGAAGATAGGATATAAGATGGTTGTAATTTGAGAGGTAAATCTAACAAAAAAACTTGTAACTGCCTGATTGTTAAGAAAATTTAATAAAGCAGCCTGACTTATCCGCTCAATGTGCAACCATGCGGCTTGATTACCGAACCGCCGTGCAAATATATATCATTTTTTGTATGTTAAATATGCCAAAAGCAAGAATTTTCGCTCAAAATCTTACTTCAAGCCAAAGTGCAATTTTAACCGCAGGCAGTCTTTTTGTTGCAGAAAAACCCGACCCGGATAAATGAAAAACCGCCTTCGTTAGCCGTGCTTCCTGCTGGTAATCAGCCTTGTTTTTTGCAAAAACCGTCCCAATCGCCCTCGGCGCAATTGATTGAACTTGTGTTGGATTATTGCATGAGTGAAACCCTGGGGCTGACGCAAACATTTGTTCCCGCCAATGGCTCGGCCAGCAGACGCTGGTCGGGAATCTGTGGCTCGCAGCGGAAAAAACCTTCATAGGGTTTTGAACCCTATGAAGGTTGCGCCGCCTGAATTCTAAATTCTAAATTCCAAATTCTCAATTCTGAATTAGCTTTGCGTCATGCAAGACCGCTACAACCAACGCGGCGTTTCGGCCTCGAAAGAAGATGTCCACGCCGCCATCAAGAGCATTGACAAAGGGCTGTTTCCCAAGGCTTTCTGCAAAATCATTCCCGACCTGCTGGCCCACGACCCGGACTGGTGTACGCTGATGCACGCCGACGGCGCGGGCACCAAGTCGTCGCTGGCCTACGTGTATTGGCGCGAAACGGGCGACTTGTCGGTGTGGCGGGGCATTGCCCAAGACGCGGTGGTGATGAACACCGACGACTTGCTGTGTGTCGGTGCGACGGACAATATCCTGCTGTCGTCCACCATCGGGCGCAACAAGCGACTCATTCCCGGCGAAGTGGTGGCGGCCCTCATCAACGGCACCGAGGAAGTGCTGCAAATGCTGCGCGACCAAGGCGTGGGCATCTACAGCACCGGCGGCGAAACGGCTGACGTGGGCGACTTGGTGCGTACCGTGATTGTGGACAGCACCGTGACGGCCCGGATGCGCCGCGCCGATGTAATCAGCAACCACCGCATTGCGCCGGGCGACGTGATTGTGGGCCTCGCCTCGTTTGGCAAAGCGACCTACGAAACCGAATACAACGGCGGCATGGGCAGCAACGGCCTCACCTCGGCGCGTCACGATGTGTTCGGCCAATACGTGGCCGACACTTACCCCGAAAGCTACGACCCCGGCCTGCCGCCCGGCGTGGTCTATAGCGGCCGCCGACGCCCCACCGACCCGGTTCCGGTCAGTTATCGAAACCGGGACGGCTCGGTGCAGAACGAGACCATCCACGCGGCCAAACTGGTGCTGTCGCCCACGCGGACGTACGCGCCTGTGATTCAGGCGATTTTGCGGGAATCTCGGCCCGATGTACACGGCATGGTGCATTGCAGCGGCGGCGGACAAACCAAGGTGCTGCATTTTGTCGAAAACGTCCACTTCATCAAGGACAACCTGTTCGACTTGCCGCCGCTGTTCCGTCTCATCCAAGCCGAAAGCGGCACCGACTGGCGCGAGATGTACCAAGTCTTCAACATGGGCCACCGCATGGAACTGTACGTACCCGAAGCCGTGGCCGGGAAACTCATCGCCATCTCGCAAAGTTTCAACATAGACGCGCAAATCGTCGGCCGTGTCGAAGCGGCGGACAAGCGGCAACTGACCATCCGCAGCCCG
>JALOMD010000412.1 GCA_025455595.1 Cytophagales bacterium
GAACACCCGGCGTTTGAGCAGTTTGCTCACAAACCACACGATTGACCGGCTCGCCAGCAGGATGCCCACGACAATCAGCACGTCAATGACGGTGACTTGATAGCCCTTGATTTCGATGAGGCTGAACTCCAGCAGGCGGACGATCTTTTCTTTCATGACATATCCTGAAGTACGATTTACGAGGTACGAAGTACGAATCGAGGGTTGAAAATTACAGGTTTAAAGTTAAAGGTTGCGGATTGGCGTTCCCGCCAATGCGGCATCTTGGATTTAGACGATTTTTATCATCGTTTACATTGCCTAAGAACCTTGATTTGCGCAAAGCTACGCGATTTTGGTTTCAGGCTGTTTCGGCTGGCGGCGTTTTGGGCAATTTTTGCCCAAAACGCAAGCTGCTTGGTTCGCTTGTCTGTCAAAACAAAAAAGACTTCCCGAAGGAAGTCTTTTTTGTCAAAAATTGCCCAAAACGCATCAAGCCAGCACCTGTTGCGGCGGGAACTTAGCCAGTTGCTCCTTGTAAAGTTGCACACTGAGCAAACCTTCGGGCAGGATTACGTCGTCGAAGGTCAGCACTTTGTCTTTGGGTACGTCGTTTTTCAGCACCGCGCCTTCGGCCAAGCCGATAGGCAGCAAGTTTTCGGCCCGCGCCGTGTCATAGTTTTCGGCCAGGCCGTAGGTCATGTACTCGCCGAGGCCGTCCACGGTTTGGCCGACTTTGAGGTCAATCTTGGCCGTCGCCAGCACCTCAACCGTCGGCGCACCGATGGGGGCGAGGTTGGCATCGTTGAACAATACGGCCCGCGCCACGGTGTTGTGAATCTCGAAATGGCACAGGTGGTACGGCGTATAGAAGCAGTACAGCGGCCCTTCGCCGAGTTTGTATAGGTTCAGGTAGTGGCGCATAGTCGGATGCTCGTGGGTGCCCAGCACGAACACGCCGGGGCCGGGGGCCGCACCCACCACGTAGTCCACGATGCCGGGGCCGGCCAGCCACTCGTCAAGGTCGTAGAGTTCGGGGAAGAGCTTGGTGGTTTTTTCAATCGGCGTGCCTGCCTCCATCGTCGGCCCGAACATGCCGCGTTTGCCCACGCGCATACCGGTGGCGTTTGCCACGCAGGCTTGTTCGTACGAAATCTTGGTGCCGTCGGCAAACGAAGTTACCATCGCCGGGTTTTGGCCCCATTTCTCGGCAAAAGCCTTCTGGGTGGTCGGGTTGCGGTAGGGGTCGTGCAGTCCCTTGATGTTGCC
Organism: Cytophagales bacterium; assembly: GCA_025455595.1. GTDB lineage: Bacteria > Bacteroidota > Bacteroidia > Cytophagales > 172606-1 > Xanthocytophaga. Next base: position 1,249 of record JALOMD010000412.1, read on the forward strand.
CAGCAATACCGGACGCACGCCGATGCCTTTCACAAACCGGTACAGGTTCATGATGACACCCGGCTGGTCGCCGTCTGACACGGTGTAAACCACGCCCGCCTTGTCGGCGTAGGTTTTCAGAATCGAACCCACCGTGCCGTCCACTTCGGCGTTCATCAAAATCACGTGCTTTCCGTGCTTGATGGCGTGCATCACCACGCGGGCACCATATTCGATGGCTCCGGTGATTTCCATGATGGCATCCACTTGCCCGGCCTCGCATAGGAGAAACGGATTATCCGTCACGGCGTACTTTTTGCGCGAGATGGCTTCTTCGAGTTGGGCGGTGGTGCCTACTTCCACAATGTCCGATTCGGCAATGCCTGCCTCGCGGTAGGCACGCTTGGCCGTTTCGATGGTGCGGTTCGAGATGGCAACCAACTCCATGCCGGGTACGTACTGGCAGATTTGCAACGCCGTGCCGCGTGCCATAAAGCCGGCACCCACCATGGCTACCCGAACGGGTTTGCCTTCGGCGTGCCTTTTTTCTAATGCTTTGTCAACGATTATCATGTGTAGGAGGGCTTACAATGGTTAAAACAGCAAACGGTTCAAAGAGGCTAAGTAGTTGGTCATTAGTGGTTAGTCTTTGGTCTGGCAACACAAGCTTTTGATTTTCAATTACTTGCCAATTATTTCGGGCAAAAAATAAGTAAAACTGCTTGTGAATACGCACTTGTAAAACTTTTGTTTTTGAGAAGTACGTCAGCGTTTTGGGCGTTCCCGCTCCCGACAGGTCGGGACAGGCAGTTGCGGGATTTGACAATTTTTGCTTAAAACGCGAGCCTGTGGTTCCGGTCAGACGCACAGCGTACAGACCTGCGTGCAAAGGCGTCCCGACAAGTCGGGATTACTTAAAACGCTTGACGGCGGAACAACCTTTGGCAAAGTTTTGAACTTTGCCAAAGGTGTAGCGTAAGGTTGACTTCTACGAAACGGTCTTCAAAATGGCTTCGTCAAAGTCAGCCCAAGCGGCATCCTTTCCTGAAATGACCGTGGGCGTAACGGGCAGTTGAATGCCGAAAGCCGGGTCGTTCCAACGCAGGCCGCCTTCGGCACCGGGCGTGTAGAACTGCGTGACTTGGTAAGTCACTTCGGTGTTGTCTTCCAATGTGACGAAACCGTGGGCGAAATCCTCCGGTACGTACAGCATCCGGTAGTTGTGTTCGGTCAGTTCCACGCCGATCCACTTTTTGTAAGTGGGGGAGGCAGGCCGTAGGTCAATAATCACGTCGAGGATGGCTCCTTTTGTACAACGTACCAGTTTGGTTTCTTGGTGCGGTGCCCGCTGGAAGTGCATGCCCCGGAAGGTGCCTTTCACTTTGTTGAACGACACGTTGGTTTGCACCACGTTGCCGTTCAAGCCGTGTTCTTCCATTTCACGCTTGCACCATGAACGGCCGAAAAAGCCGCGTTCGTCTTCCATCTTCTTGATTTCCAAGATGAAAGCCCCTTTGAGTTCGGTTTCGGTAAATATCATCGTTTTATTGTTGAATGGCGGTGTTGTTGAATGGCCGCACAAACGATACAGCCATTCAACAATTTAACAATCAATTCTTATTTCGTCCACACCAATTGGTTGTCAATCAGGTGTTTGTCTTGCAGGGTGTTCAGCACTTTCAGGCGCATCAGTTGCGAGTTGCGGAAGTTGCCGTCGGCAAAGCCCATTTCCTCCAGATTGTCTTTCAGTTCCTGAATGGTGTCCAGCAAAGTGCGGCGTACTTGGTGATTCGGAGCCAGCTTGCCGTACAGGTCAAAGTTGACGCGGTACGAACGTTTGTCGGGTGGTGCTTCGGGGTTCACCGATACTTGCGTGCCCGGAATCAACTGGGCCACCGCTTCGGCGATCTCCTTCACTTGGTAGTTCCACACGTTGCTGCCCGTGTTCACGGCCAAGAACTGCCCGCCGTTGTCGGCCGGACGACCGATGGCCCACTCGATGGCAATGGCCATGTCTTTGACGTTGATGAGGGGCCGCCAAGGGGTGCCGTCACTGAGGATGCTGATTTGCTTGGACGTAACCGCACCGGCTACGAAGTCGTTGAGCACCAAGTCCAAACGCAGGCGGTTGCTCATGCCGCAGGCCGTGGCGAAACGCAAGCAGGTGACGGTGAACTTGTCGTCGGCCAAGGGCTTCAGGTCGCGTTCGGTGAAAATCTTGGAGCGGGCGTAGGCCGTCAGCGGGTTCAGCTCGGAGTCTTCGGTCTTCGCACCGTCGCCGCCCGCGCCATAGACGCTACAGCTTGACGCGAAGATGAACGATTTCACACCGGCCGCCTTGGCTTTCACCGCCAAGTCCACGCTCGACTTGTGGTTTACGTCAATGGTCACTTCTTCGAACTTGTTGCCCATCGGGTCGTTGGAGACGGCGGCCAAATGCACCACTGCATCCACGCCTTGCAGTATGCTTTCGGGCACGTGGCGGATGTCGCCGAAAATTTGCTCGTCGAGTTTGCTTTCCGGCAAAAAGTCGGCGTTGGTGAGACAGTTGGCGAAATACGCCATGTCGTAACCGATCAAAGTCGCTTGGGGAAATACGCTGCGCAGGTGGGCCACTACGCCGGGGCCAACATAACCCATGTTGCCGGTAATCAGGATTTTCATTGTCAGATGGTTGAATTGTTGAATGGCTGAATTATTGAATGATTTAATGCGATGTTTTGGGCAATTTTAATTGAATTTGTTCGCCGCGTCGGGTGCTGAATTTGATAAAAATTGCCCAAAACGCATCTGCACGGAAAAGCACCGAGGCTCAAATGTCGGACGAAAAACGAGTGTCACATACTGATGACGAAAAGCCAAGGCAAGTTCCTATAACTGCTCGTCATTGCATTTTTACTGCCGACTGACCACTGCCGACTTGCCACTGACTCTACCACACCTTCCACGGGGCTTTTTTGGCGTTCCACATTTCCTCCAGCACCACTTTGTCGCGCAGGGTGTCCATGGGTTGCCAAAATCCCGTGTGTTGG
>JALOMD010000413.1 GCA_025455595.1 Cytophagales bacterium
AGCCCGTGAAAATTTAGCCGCCGCTCTCACGTTTGAGTTTGAGATTCAGTCGGTTGGCTTTCCGTATTTCACCATTGAGGCTTCCGAAGGCACCATCGTTGAGTTGCTCGTACACGAGGCGCATCAGGTCAATGGCACGCACGCCTTGCTGAATACGCACTTTCATTCGTGGACGAAATTCACCTGCAAGGAGGGCAAGAACCACTTCGAGGTGTTCGACTACGAAAGCCTGCGTTGGCTGCAACTGCACATCCGCAACGCCCGTGGCACGGTGCGGATTTCGGAGGTTGGGATGCGTCGCCGGGCGTATCCGTTTCCGCAAACGCCCCGGTTCCAGTGTTCTGACAAGAAATTGGAGAAACTGTTCAGTGCTTGTGTGAACACGGTTACGGCATGGCGCGGGAACGCCAGCAGTACAGCGGCGATTTGGGCCACATGGTTCACGCCATTTTCCGGGGATTCGGCGAAGTGCCGATGTTGGCCCGTTTTTGCAACACCTACAGCCAGGGCATGACCAAAGCCGGGTTCTTTCTGGACACCTGGCCCGCCTACGACCGGCTGGCCCGGCTCATGGAACGCGAAATCGGCATCACCGAATGGGGGCCACTGCTGGATCACGGAGTCGGCTTTAACTTCGACTGCTACCATTACTACCTCTACACCGGCGACATTGCCGCGCTGAAGGAGGTGTATCCGCGCCTGAAAACATTTTTCCGCTACCTGCAAAGCTTGCCCCAAACCGAAGGCACGCTGCCGGTGGAAAACCTCGGTATCCCCACAGTGTGGATTGACCACGTGGCTTACAAGCAACAGCGGCACAAGACCTGTGCGTTCAACCTGTACGTAGCCGCTATGTGCAAAAACGCCCTGCCCGTGCTGGCGAAAGCCTTTGCCGACGAAGCCTTTGGCGATGAGGTGTTTGCGTTTGGCGTGAAGGTACACGAGGCCACCGTTCGGCGGTTTTTCTCTGTTGAGCAACAGGTGTTTGTCTGCAATCTGCCGTGGCGCAAGGAAGAAAACGAAACGCGCCACTGCGACCGTTCGCTGGCGACGGCGGTCATGTTTGACATGAATCCGTTGCCCACAGGTTCTGCTGATGCAACGGCGGCGCATCAGAAATCACTCAAACTACTGGCCGAACGTCCGGCGAGCCTGGGCATATCGTACCCGACCAACGCCGTGTGGCGGTACTGGGCCTTGGCAAAGGGAAGCCGCACGGATGTGTTGCTCCGCGAGTTTCGCGAGTATTGGTTTCCCGCGCCTTCGGTGCAACTGAACCACGTGCTGGCTGAGTTTCTGGAAGTAAAACCTGACACCACGCAACAGTGGAGCCACGCCTCCATTGCGCCGATGATTCATTTGTACATGGACATCGCGGGCATCCGTCCGGTGAAAGCAGGGTTTGCTGAAGTGGAAATCGCGCCGCAACCCGGTGATTTGGAGACGTTCTCGATCACGCACCAAACCATCCACGGCGGCATCGAACTGGACTTGAAGCAACGCAAAGGCCGCCTCGAAGCCCGCATTTTCCTGCCCGATGGCATTCGTGGTCATCTGGTTTGGAATGGAAAGAAGACGTCGCTGAAAACGGGGTGGCAGCAGGTGAAAGTTTAATCGTTGCCGCTTGTGCAGCGTTTCAGGCAAAAATCGTCAAATCCCGCAACAGAAGGAAACAGGCAGCACGACAGTGGCAGACAAATTCCTTGACTTGTGTTTTCTCAATTCCTATGTCAATTGCAATAAAGTCGGAGCGATCCATTCCGACCTTCAACCCTACCCAACTCATCGCTGAGTTTGCAGTGCGTGACGGGTATTGGCAACAGCCCGTGTTCAAAGACATGGAAACGTTCGGTTTTCATCGGCTGGAGACCACGAGGCATTTGCTGAAACCCCCGTTGCCGCCGCACCGAAAAACATTTCACGATTTCTTCTTCGTCACTGGTGGTTTGCTGCAACGTAGCAAAGGGTTTGAGAACCATACTGTTGCGCCTCACACCTTTGTATTCGTTCCCGCGCACCAAATCACTTCCAATGATTTTGTCAGTGCTGATGTGGCCGGATTTATGTGTCATTTCACTGATCAAATCATCAATCCGACTCATCATCCGTTTTTGAAAGATATGGATTTTTTACGTTTCAACGGCAACCCGATTGTACAAGTACCGCAGGCGCATTTGCCTGTGACTCAAATACTTCTGGAACGCATTGAAGCCGAATTCCTACGGAATCTACCGGACAAATATTTACTCATTCAATCATATCTGATTACATTGTTTTTGGAGTTAAGCCGATTTACAACTCCGGTAGCTTCCTTTCCAACAAATACTCCCGCCCAAATTACCGAACAGTTCAAAAACCTGCTTACGCTGCACATTCGTGAAAAACAGCGCATTACCGACTACGCCGAAATGCTTTGCATCACGCCTAATCACTTGAATAAGTGTGTCAAAAAGACCACTAACCGCACTGCCAGCGACTGGCTCAATGAAATGATTTTGCTGGAAACCAAAGTATTGCTTTCCCAAACACGACTGTCTATTGCCGAAATTGCCCGGCAAGTGGGTGTGGAAGACCAATCGTATTTTGGCCGTTTTTTCAAGAAAAAAACCGGTATTTCGCCCAGTGAATACCGAAAAATGATTGAAAAATCCGAAATATTGCCGTTCCTTTCCTAACACTGTGATGCAACAGAGACGTAGCTTTGTGGGAAAATCTACAATATGTACGCTACACTACTCGCTGTTCATTCTTTTGTTCGCTGGCTGGTTCTTTTGAGTTTACTGTACGCAATCGTCGGCAGTTACCACGGTTGGTTTTCCGGCAGGAGATATGTTGCTTCTGATGCAATTGCACGCGTGGCCGCCACTACGCTGAGTCACACACAGTTGCTTATTGGTTTCACGTTGTACTTCGTCAGTCCCATTACCCAGTATTTTCTGAAAAATACGTCGGAGGCGATGGGAAACGGGCAAATTTCCTTTTTTGGCGTGTATCATATCACGCTGATGCTGGTATCCGTTGTAGTGATGACCATCGGTTCTTCTTTATCCAAAAGGGCGGATACGGATTTGAAAAAATTCAAGTTAACGGCGATTTATTTTACAGTTGGCTTGGTTCTTATCGCGTGTGCCATTCCGTGGTTTCGGCCTTTGTTTAGGAGTTTTTAGAAACGATTCTTCGTATAAATTCCAAACAAGATCACTGCACATCATGTTTGATACAGGGAGAACAAAAAAATAGATTGTTCTGCCGCACGTCTAAAGTCTCTTGTCTAAAAATTATGATTGACTTACTCAAAACCCAAATAGGGCGGTTGCGGATATTGGCCTTTGTCGAAGGCGTTTCGTTTCTGGTGATTCTGTTTGTAACCATGCCGCTGAAATACGCTTTTCAGATGCCGCAGCCCAACAAAGTGTTCGGCATGGCGCACGGCTTGTTGTTTGTATTGTATGTATTTGCCGTGATACAGGTGCGAATAGAACAAAACTGGAGTTTCAAAAAGACGGGACTGGCACTGTTGGCTTCCATCATTCCTTTCGGCACGTTCTGGGCCGATGCCAAACTGTTTCGTAACTGACAATGGAAATCCTCGTTTTTAAAACCAACCTTTCGCGGCGAAAACTCAAACAAGTGTCTAACGCATTAGACCAAACCCGCCATTTACTTCACTGGCACGTGGATTTTGCAGACTGCGATAAGGTATTGCGTGTGGAAGGACAGAATCTTTCGCCGCAAAAAATCATTGACAATTTGAATAAAATGGGCGTTTTCTGTGAAGAACTGCTATGAGCCCCCAAAAACCTCTTTGACGGCCTCAATGTATTTTGTACCGTTTTTCGTATCAGGCAGCAGATAACTGCCCTCTGTCCATTCGTTCCAAGCATTGATGGTAATGATTTTGTGCTTAGAGTTCGATTTGTCTGCGTAGTTCTTGGCTTTCAACAGACCCTCTTTGAAAGCTTGCGGTGTGTTGTCAGTGAACACGTGCATCCACGGATAGCTTCGAAACTCAAACTTGTCCGATTGCAGGCAGCGCGGACTGGGATCCCAGCCCATTGATACATTTGGAAAATAAGGGGCCGGACTAAATTTAGTCGTGAATTCATTCCACGCTTTTTCGTTGGTGGCCAGCGCGTCGGCGTATTTCATCGTCGGGAATTGGTCGCGGGGCGGACTGTAGTGGTGTACATAAGCATACGAAGTAACACTGGCCGCATTGAGGGCTTTGAAAATTTTGTCTGGGTCTTTCAGTGATTTTTCCCACGGAAAGTTAGAAAACGCCCATTCGTTGAATCCCCAAGCCATTACATTCAGGTGCAGCCCCGGAAATCCGGCCGCTTTGGTTTTGGTATCAAACAACCGGATGGCCGCCACCGCTTTTTCCAACGTACCGAATCCATTGATGAACGTCCCGATTTCATAGATGGAAAAATAGGGTTTGCCGTCAATCTTCCAATAATTGGGCTGTTTGAAATAATTGGCAATCACATAATCCATAATGGTGTTCCACGTCTCCGGTTTTGTTGGTAAACGTAGCCGGTTGGATATTGAGCCAATCGTGATTGGCCCACATCAGGGCAAATTTGAGTCTGTTTCTGTTAGAGGCCTTCAGAAAACCATCTTCGAGTTGCCCATGCAGATACTTGCCACCTTGCACTTTTTCGTACCAATACCAATCGTAAATAAACACATCAACACCATTGTCGGCGGCAAGGTCTATTTCTTTGGCCGCCCAAACAGGATCGGCTTCGTTAAAATAGCCCCAAGCGGGTATTTTGGGCTGGTCGTGTCCTTCAAACCG
>JALOMD010000414.1 GCA_025455595.1 Cytophagales bacterium
GAAATATGTGGTAGGCACGCCGGAAGACAACGGCGGCGTGGGCGGCGGCATGAAAACGTTCATCAACACCAACATCCTGCGGCTGGCCGATGTCTATCTGATGGCTGCCGAGGCCATCATGGGCACGGGCGGCAGCACGTCCGATGCCAAGGCGTTGGAATATTACAACCGGGTGCGCACCCGCGCCGGGCTGCCCGTCAAGTCCACAGTCGCGTTTGACGACCTGCTGAAAGAAAGGCGTTTAGAAATGGCCGTCGAGGCCGACTACTGGTTCGACCTGCTGCGCATTGACCGAGCCAAAGCCATCCAAATCATCAGCCAGCAGGAACGCGGCATCTACGGCGACCCTTTCCCGACCATCAGCTCGACCAAGTTCACGCCCAAACCCGACCATCAGCTCGACCAAGTTCACGCCCAAAGAAACCGATTTCCTTTTCCCGCCGCCCAACTCCGAGGTTTCCAAAAACCCGAAGCTCCGCGAGGAACCGGTTCCGTACCGGTTTTAAGTAAAAATTGCTCAAAACGGCCGTTGGCTATTCGCAGTTGGCTGTTAGCTTTTGGCTGAGAGGTTCTCCTAATAAGATGTTGCGTTGGATTCAATCTTAAACGATTGTCCTACACAAGCACTTGATTGCCACATTGCCAATGATTTGCCGCCAGGCGTTTTGAGCAAAAAATGCCCAAAACGCTGCGTGGGATCAACTGCCGTTTTTGATAGATATAGATGCATAAACATTTGACAATCAGTTTTTTACATCAGCTTTTTGCCAAAAGCTAATAGCCAAAAGCCAAGTATTCAATATGAAACACACTCAAACTCCATTCAAAGCCACGGCGCGACTCTTGACAATGGCATTGGCGGGCTTGCTGGCCTTGGCCGCCTGCGAGCCGCAAGAAGACACCGCCGCTCCCGTGATTGACTACGTGCGGTTTACGCGGCTCGACTCGGCCACCAACGAGGCCGGACGCGCCGCCACCGTTGCCATCATCGGCAAGCACTTGGCCTCGACGCAGAAAGTTTTCTTCAACGATGCCGAAGCTTTCGTAAACGCCACCTACGTGACCGAGACAGCCGTGATTGTCCGCATCCCGGAGAACGCGCCTTACAAAAACGCCTCCAACCAAGTGAAACTTGTCACGCGTTTCGGCGAGACGAGCAAGGATTTCAGCATCCGGCAGCCGCTACCGCTCTTCACCAAGTTCGAGCCTTCGGAGGCCGCCGTCGGCGATACGGTGACCATCACCGGCGACTACTTCGACAACTTGGTGGAAGTGAACTTCGGCACGGTGAAGGCGCAGGTGGTTTCGTCAACGCCCACGGCCATCAAAGTGAAAGTGCCCGAAGGCGTGGAGAAATCGTTGATCCGCGTGGTGACTCCGGCGGGCTTCTCGCAGTCGAGAACCGAGTTCGCTCCGAAAGGACGGGGTTACTTTCTGTACCAAGACGGCTTGGAGAACGGCTTCCAAAGCTGGTCGTGGGCCAAAGTGACGCTTGACGATGCCACCCGAGTGAAGAGCGGCAGCAAATCCTGCAAAGTCGTTTTTGGAGGCTACAGTGCCTTGTGGTTCAACGCAGGCGACAAACCGCTGGATTTGACCGGATTCACGCAGGTGAAATTTTGGGTGTACGGCGGCGAGGACAACGACAAGAAGGTGCAGGTGTTTTACCGCGACACCAACGAGGCCGCTCCCGAAAGCGGTAAAGGCGTAACTGTGACGCTGAAAGCCAAACAATGGGCCGAGGTGACGCTGAAACTTAGCGACTTGGGTACGGCCAAAAAACTGCAAAGCCTGGTTTTCCAAGAGTTTGGTGGCACCGGCGACCAAGCCGACCCGGTTTATTTCGACGATGTGAGGTTGCAGTAGCACCGCCAGTCCGCCGGTTGGCAACAACCGGAGGCGTTTTAGGCAAAAATTGCCCAAAACACCCACTTACCGCTCACGACTCACCACTTACCGCTAAAAACAAATGACCCTAAACGATCAGACTCCCGGTAGTCCTTGGCTGCCGGAAGTCTCCTTGTCTTTTTTTTCGATTTCACCGTATATAAACTTCGGCGGGCCGTGCCGCCTGCCTTGCGCCTAAACCGCCTATGATGCGGCTACCGGACTTTTCCGGTCTTTTTGCCCTTTCCAAACTTTTCTTCATCCAAAAAACCCTTTACTGTCATGAAATGGAAACGCTACACCCAACGTAGCCGTAAGGCTACTTATTTGTTTGTAAAAATTTGCACTTTTTTAATTTTTCTTGTTGCTTTTTCTGTAGAAGCACAAGTAAATGTGACATATACCATCAACACCGGGCAAAACCGCAAGGCCATCAGTCCGCAGATTTACGGCGTGAACGACTATCGCATCCTGTTCAATTTAAGCGAGAATTTTTCCGGCTTTCGGCTGGGCGGCAATCGCCTGACGGCCTACAACTGGGAAAACAACGCTTCCAACGCAGGATCTGACTACGGGCCGCACAGCAGCGACAACGACATGGCCGCCGACTTGCCAACCAACCAACAGAACACCCCCAGAGCCACCTACCAAGCTTTCGACCAGAAATACGCGGGCAAATACACACTGGGCACGTTGCAAGCCGCCGGATACGTAGCCAAAGACAAAAACGGCAACGTGGCGACAGCCGACAAAGCCCCTTCGTACCGTTGGGCAACGATAGTGAACCGCAAAGGCAGCCCTCTGTCGCTCACGCCGGATGTCAACGACGGCAACGTCTATACCGACGAGTTCATGAACTTCTTGGTACAAAGGCAAGGCAAGGCCAGCAGCGGCGGCATTTCGGCCTATTGCTTGGACAACGAACCGGCACTTTGGCATTCCACCCATCCGTTGGTGCATCCCAACAAAGTAGGCTGCCAAGAACTGATCACCAAGAACACAGACTTGGCAAAAGTGATCAAGGACTACGACAACAGTGCCGAAGTGTACGGCCATGTAGGTTTTGCTTTTTGGGAAATGCTCGACCTTTCCGGGGCACCTGACTGGGGCACGCAAGGCCAAGGCTACACTTGGTTCGTGGACTACTACTTGGACAAAATGAAAGCCGCCTCGAACACCTACGGCAAGCGGCTCGTGGACGTGTACGACTTCCACTGGTACCCGGAAACCAAGGGCGACAACCGGATTGTACTGGCTGGCACCGCCTTGACCGCCAACGACAAAGCCGCCCGTGTGCAAGCCCCGCGCGGCTTGTGGGATGCCGATTACACCGAAGCCGACAACGGCATGTACCAGTGGTTCGGCAGCCGGTTTCCGTTACTGCCGAAGCTGCAAAGTTCGATTGATGCCTACTACGCTGGCACTAAAATCGGCCTCAGCGAATACAGCTACGGCGCGGGCGACGACATATCAGGCGGCATTGCACAAGCCGACGTGTTGGGCATTTTCGGCAAATACGGCGTGTATTCGGCATTTTATTGGCAGACAGAAGGAGCCAACCAAAACTACATTTCGGCGGCCTTCAAGATGTTCCGCAACTACGACGGCAACAATTCCACTTTCGGGAACACATCCGTCGGCTCATCCATGAGCGACAAAGTGAACAGTTCGTTGTACTCGGCCATTTTCGGCAGCGACGAAGGCACGCTTACGCTGGTGGTCATCAACAAAAACGCCACCAGCAGCATCAACGGCACTTTCAACATCACCAGCGGAGCCAACTTCACCTCGGCTTCGGTTTGGGGGTTTGGTGGCAACAGTGCCAGCATCACGGCCCGGTCGGGGGTCAGTTCCATTAGCGGAAACTCGTTCAGCTACACCATTCCGGCTTATTCTGTCCTGTTTTTCAAACTCAATAGCAGCGCACCGCCCGCCACGCGCAACACCTACGGCAACAACAACAACCCGTGGAGCATCGCGGCCAGCGGCACTACCCGCATCGAAGCCGAAAACTACGATGCCGCCGGGCAAAACGTGGCTTACTATGACAATACGACCGGCAACAGCGGCGGCCAGTACCGCAACAATGACGTGGATATCGAAACCTGCTCGGAGGGCGGCCACAACGTAGGCTGGATTGCCAACGGCGAATGGTTGGAATACACAGTGAACGTGGCGCAGGCAGGCAACTACAAGATCGATGCCCGCGTTGCCTCCCAGTCGGCGGGCGGCAACTTGGAAATCACCTTCAGCAACGGCAGCAAAACGACGGGCGGCAAGACCTTCGCAGCCACCGGCGGCTGGCAGACCTGGACGACAGTGAGTTGGAACAGTGTGGCTCTCAACGCCGGGCAGCAGGTGATGCGCATCAAGATGCTGGCGGGCAACTTCAACCTGAACCACGTGTCCCTCACGCGGGTGACGACCCAAACATCAGCCAAACAGATATACGACGACGCACCCCAAGGTGGCTGGCAGGTGGGCGGCTGGGGCGGGCCGCTGGCAAACGGTACTTACAACATCAACAACACCTCGCCCACGCACAACAACTCTGCCAAATCCATTGCCGTGCAGTACACCCAAGCGTGGGCGGCCCTGAGCCTGAGCAGCAGCACGGCCCAAAGCACCAGCGGCTACACCACTTTCCGGTTCCGCGCCTACGGAGCCCAAAGCACCAGCGGCTACACCACTTTCCGGTTCCGCGCCTACGGAGCCAGCGGCGGCAACCGCATCCAAGTCATTGTGAAATCGATTAACGGAGGCACCGAAACCGGACGGAAACAGAACATCACTATTCCGGCGGGCCAATGGACGGATATTCCGGTGTATTTCAATGAAGTGGGCAACCCGGCCACCTTAGGTGAGATTTACATCCAAGACATGAACGGAGCCGCCCAGAGTACTTTTTACGTGGACGACATCCGCCTCACCAACGACAGCGGCGGGAGGCTCTCGAATGAACCGCTTGCCACAGAGCCGCGACTGCTGGTATTTCCGAACCCGGCCCGTAGCGTAGTGCATATACAACTTTCTGGCGAGCCGGGTCGCGACTGGCACGTGCAAGTGACCGATCTGTTGGGCCGCACCGTGACGCAACGCCGCCAGCAAGCCACCGGGCAGCCGGTTTCGCTCGATACCGTCGGTTTGTCGCCGGGCTTGTACGTGATCAAGGCGACTGACGGTGCCCGCCAACTCACGCAAAAAGTGCTTCTGGAAAGATGAGGCTTGAGTGGCAAATCGTAAGTGGGTGGTCATCGGTCAATGGTGGCGTTTTGGGCAATTTTTGCCCAAAACGCCGCTCTTGTCTTTAATCACGGATGACACAGATTTCACGGACGGTTCACCGGTTGACAATCACCTTTGCCTGAGCGTTTTATCTGCGTCATCCACGATTCGAGACAGAAAGCGTTTTAGGCAAAAAACGCCCAAAACGCTTTTGTTAAAGAAAAACAAGCAGCCAGTCAATTTTTTCTTTTTCACACTTAACCT
>JALOMD010000415.1 GCA_025455595.1 Cytophagales bacterium
CACCCAGTACAAATCCATCTCAAAGTTCACGGCTTTGGGGTTGGTGTTCTTGAGCAGCATGTCGTAAAAAGACACCATTTCCACCCGCAAATCAGGCGTGTTAGGGTCTTTGCCGCCGCCGATTTGATTAGCAATGGTCTTGAACTCGAAGTCGTGGTTGTGGTAGGTGAACTTCAGGCCCTGCTGCGTGGCGTATTCGCCCATCAGGTTCAGAATTGCGGCGGATTTTTTGAAATCATCGGCGGTTTTGCGGTGTTCCTCTTTCCACCACGGGCAGGTGATGTACGTCAGGCCGCCGGTCTTGGCCGTTTCCACGCATTTTTTCCAGTTGGGAGCCACTGCGTCGAGGCCGTCCTTGGGGTTCTTGTCAAACTTCACGTCGGGCATGGCGTGCGAGCCGACCACCTTCATGCCCAAGCCGGACACGAACTTCTTGAACTCGGCCGGAGCGATGCCAAAGAAACTGCCCCGGTCAATGCCGTAGGCTTCGAGTTCCTTGTAGCCCATTTCGTCGAGTTGGGCTACAATGCCGCGCAGGTCTTTTTCAATCACGTCGCGCAGGGTGTAAAGCTGGATGCCGATGTTTTTGATGTTGGCGGCCTGCGCAAACGGCGCGGCCCAAGCCGAAAGCGCAGCGACTCCGGCGGTTTTCAAGAATGTGCGGCGGGTTTTCATGTTTTACGTTTTGCGTTTATCGTCTTGCGTTTAACGTTTATCGTTTTGAGCATTTTTTGCGTAAAACGGCAAACGGTAAACGCAAGACGGTTATTGCACCATACTGAGTTTGAGCATGTTGGTGTGGCGGTTGCGGCTCACCGGAATGCTGCCCGTATTGATAATCACATCGCCGGACTTCACGTGGCCGTCGTGTATCAACATCTCCTTGATGTCGTCGAAAACCTCGTCGGTGTTCTTGGAGTGGTCGTAGTGGTAGGCCCGCACGCCCCAAACCAAGCTCAACGTATTCAGCAACGACTCGTCGAAGGTGAACACGAACAGGTGCGCCTTGGGCCGGTGCGAAGCCAGCCGCAGGGCCGTGTAGCCCGAACTCGTCAGCCCTACGATAGCATTGGCCTCCGTGTCGCGGGCCAAGCGGCAGGCACTCACCACCACGTTGTTGCTGTAGAAGTTCTCGTCGCGCACATGCTGGGCATACGCGTGGTTTTTGTAATAAATGGCACCCCGCTCTTCCACCTGCCGAATGGTCTCGGTCATGGACCGAACCGCCTCCACCGGATACATGCCCGAAGCCGTTTCGGCACTGAGCATCACCGTGTCGGCCCCGTCAATCACCGCGTTGGCGATGTCGCTGGTTTCGGCGCGGGTGGGCCGGGGGCTGGTGATCATGCTTTCGAGCATCTGCGTGGCCACAATCACCGGGCGGGCGGCTTTGTTGCACTTGTCGGCAATCATTTTCTGGATCATGGGCACTTCTTCGGCGGGCACCTCCACGCCGAGATCGCCACGGGCTATCATCACCGCGTCGCTGGCGGCAATGATGGAGTCAATGTTCGCAACGGCCTCGGGCTTTTCGATTTTGGAAACCACACGGCACTTACGGCCTTTGGAGGCAATGATTTGCTTGAGTTCCTCCACTTCGTCGGCGGTGCGGACGAACGACAGCGCAATCCACTCCACGTTGTGTTCCAGCCCGAACATCAGGTCTTCGCGGTCTTTCTCGGTCAGGGCCGGTATCGAGACGTTGGTGTTGGGCAGGTTAATGCCCTTCTTCGACTTCAGGATGCCGCCATAGACCACTTCGGTCACCACTTCCTTGTATTCGCCGTTACGGTTGAGACCCGTCACGCGCAGTTCCAGTTTGCCGTCGTCGAGCAAAATACGTTCGCCCACGTTCACATCGTCGGCCATTTCCACGTAGGTGGTGCTGATGCGTTCGCTGGTGCCGACGATTTTCTCGGTCGTAATCACCAACCGGCTGCCGGGACGCAGTTCCACGCCGTTGTTTTCCACCTCACGCGTCCGAATCTTGGGACCCTGCAAGTCTTGCAGCAGCCCGATGTTCAGCTTGTGTTCGTGGTTGAGTTCACGCACGTAATTGATTACTTTCAGGTGGTCTTCGTGGCTGCCGTGCGAGAAGTTGAGCCTGAAAACATCCACGCCGGCTTGGATGAGTTGCAGCAGTTTTTCTTTGGTGTTGGAGGCCGGCCCAACCGTGGCAAGGACTTTGGTTTTGTTAAAGGGAATGTTCATGGGAAGTTTTTTTAGTTCAAAGGTAAGAGGTCAGAAATCAGAGGTTCTCTTGTGGCATGGCGTTTCAGGTCAGCCCGACATGTTGGCTAACATGAGCATGACAATTGTGTTTAAGAAGACGTACAGGTTGAATTGCGTATCCAAAAATTCTGACCTCTGACTTCTGAACTCTGACCTTGTAAAATGCTGTTGGCAAAGTAATGCAATTTTGGTTTCAAAAACCTGATGCATGTAAGGTTGATGCCGCAACTGGGGCTTTGCACGCGGCCGCAGCCAAGTCGGCAAAGCTGCTTATTTTTCTTGACTATTCGGGCAAGAGAGGGCGGAAATCCGCGATTTTGGGCGTTTGTCGGGGCTTCCCGGCGCAAAAAAATTGTTTGACAATCTAAACCTAAATGCATTTCTTTGCAGCAGGTTTTCACCATTAATATTCAAAAAAATGTCAGAAATTGCAGAAAAAGTAAAAAAAATCATCATCGAAAAGTTGGGTGTCGAAGAGTCGGAAGTGACCAATGATGCAAGCTTTACCAACGACCTGGGTGCTGACTCTTTGGACACTGTCGAACTGATCATGGAATTTGAAAAAGAATTCGGCATTTCCATCCCCGACGACCAAGCCGAAAACATTGCCACCGTTGGCCAAGCCGTTGATTACCTGACTTCTAACGTGAAGTAAACCTCTACCTTCCCCCGAATCCCGATTCGCCTCCCGGCGAATTTCCACTCTTATGCAATTGAGACGAGTAGTTGTGACGGGTTTAGGCGCACTTACTCCGATTGGCAACACCGTGCCCGACTACTGGAACGGTCTTGCCAACGGAGTAAGCGGTGCCGCACCTATTACCCGGTTCAACGCCGAGAAATTCCGCACCCGGTTTGCCTGTGAAGTAAAAAACTTTGACCCCGAACAGTTCCTTGACCGCAAGGAAGCCCGCCGCATGGACCCCTTCACGCAATACGCGATGGTAGTGGCCGAGGAGGCCATGCGAGACGCAGGGTTGGATACGGCCACCATTGACGTGGACCGGGCCGGTGTCATCTGGGGTTCGGGCATCGGCGGGTTGCGTTCGTTTCAAGACGAAGTGTCGGGATTTGCCACCGGCGACGGCACGCCTCGCTTCAGCCCGTTCTTCATCACCAAGATGATTGCCGACCTCAGCGCGGGCTACGTCTCCATCCGATACGGGTTTCGCGGGCCCAGCTACGTCACGGTTTCGGCCTGTGCCTCAGCCACCAATGCCATTGTTGACTCGTTCAACTACATCCGGCTCGGCAAGATGGACGTGGCCATCACCGGCGGCTCCGAAGCGGCGGTCACCGAGGCGGGCATCGGCGGGTTCAACGCCATGAAAGCCCTGTCCGAACGCAACGACAACCCCCAGACCGCCTCGCGACCCTACGACAAAGACCGCGACGGATTTGTGCTGGGCGAAGGGGCCGGTTGCCTGATTCTGGAGGAATACGAACACGCCAAGGCCCGTGGGGCCAAAATCTACGCCGAACTCGTGGGCGGCGGCATGACCTCCGATGCCTACCACATCACGGCTCCGCATCCAGAAGGCTTGGGGGCATACAACGTGATGCGCAACGCCTTGCAAGATGCCGGATTGCAGCCCGAAGACGTGGACTACGTGAACACGCACGGCACTTCCACACCCATCGGCGACCCGCAGGAGGTGCTGGCCATCCAGAAACTGTTCGGCGAACACGCTTACAAGCTCAACATCAGTTCCACCAAGTCCATGACCGGGCACTTGCTCGGTGCCGCCGGTGCCATCGAAGCCGTGGCCTCGGTGCTGGCCCTGACGCACCAGGTGGCACCGCCTACCATCAACCACTTCACCGACGACGAGAATATTGACGGCCGCCTCAATTTCACGTTCAACCAAGCGCAGCCGCGCCAGATTGACGTGGTGCTGAGCAACACCTTCGGGTTTGGCGGCCACAACTGCTCGATTGTGTTCCGGCGGCTGTAAAGTCGCTTTAAGTGCTTGGCCATTAGTAGTTAGCCTTT
>JALOMD010000416.1 GCA_025455595.1 Cytophagales bacterium
TTCTGCTCAACCTGCTGCCGCCGGAGCCAAAAACGTTGTTCAATTTCCACAAGCATTTTTACTGGCACGGCCAACGGGTCTGCAAATGGGGCTTACCCGACTGCGCGAGATGCCCGCTGACGGGACTGTGCGATTGGTACAAGGCGAACGGCGGCCAAACTGTTGGCCGTTAGCTGTTAGCTTTTAGCTGATGGTTTTTAGTTGTACTCTGGCTCTTTGCCGCCTTTGGTGCGGCAACCGATGGCTAAAAGCTAACAGCCAGTAGCTATTTCAAAACCCTCCATTTCATCACGCCGAGTTTGGTGAGCATATAAAACAGCGACACTTTTAGCACGCCCAAGCCGTAGGTGACGCTGCGCGAGAAGTTGATGGACGAGGCTTCCTTGAAGTATTTGGTCGGGCAGGTGATTTCGCCGATTTCGTAGCCTTTGTAGAAAACCTGCGCCACCATTTCGTTGTCGAAGATGAAGTCGTCGGAGTTGCGGCTCAGGTCGAGGCTGCGCAGCACTTGGCCTGAGAACGCCCGATAACCGGTGTGGTATTCGGACAGTTTCTGGTTCATGAGCAGGTTTTGCGTCAGCGTCAAGAACCGGTTGGCAATGTATTTGTACAGCGGCATCCCGCCTTTGAGGGCACCCTTGCCCAAAATCCGCGACCCGAACACCACCGGGTACAACCCCTCGCCGATGACAGACACCATCGCCTTGATGAGTTTGGGCGTGTACTGGTAGTCGGGGTGCAGCATCACCACAATGTCGGCACCGAGGTCGAGAGCCGTCCGGTAGCAGGTTTTTTGGTTGCCGCCGTAGCCTTTGTTGCGTTCGTGGCGCACCAAGTGCCTGATGCCCAGCCGACGGCCCACTTCCAGCGTGTCGTCGCGGCTGGCATCGTCCACCAGCACCACTTCGTCCACAATGTCGAACGGAATTTCACGGTAAGTCTGTTCCAAGGTGAGGGCGGCGTTGTAGGCCGGCAGCACCACCACCACTTTTTGTTGGTTGTACATGGTTTTCGGGTTGCGCAGGGCCGCAAAAGTAGTCATTGCCGCGCTGCTCGCAAAAAACGGCCGCGTCGTCCGGGAAGGCAACGCGGTTTTTGCTATTTTTACCAATCTTTAGTAGTAAGTAGTAAGTGATAAGTCGCAAGTGGCAAGTCGTCAGTGAGTAGGGAAGGCGTTTTGGGCGATTTTTACTCAAAACACGACAACCACAGACGACATGCCACATGCGACTTACCAATAACGACTTAACACAAACCACATGCTTGGGCGTGTTCAGTCGGCGCAGCCACATCGTAGGTTTCAAGGAAGCCGCCGCCTGGAGTGCCGTCTGGGTGATGTTTGCGTTGGCCTTCTATGTGTTCCTGAATTACTACGGCGATTTGATTCACGGCATTGACAGCCACGCCGAACTGCACGCCATCAAGGAAAAATACGCCCGCCACCTGCGCCTGCACCCGGAAGACTTCGAGTTGAGCCGACGCATCTACTTGGACAACATGTCGCTGGAGTTCATCACCGGGTATGTGATGGAATACGCCCTCTCGGTGGACAACATATTCGTAATCCTGATGATTTTCAGTTCGTTCAACGTGCGGGAGATTTACTACAAGAAGGTGCTGTTCTGGGGAATTCTGGGAGCCATTGTGATGCGGTTTGCATTCATTTTCTTGGGCAGCACGCTAATCCAGAAGGCCGACTGGGTGCTGTACGTGTTCGGGGCGTTTTTGATTTTCACGGGCATCCGCATGTTCCTGAACCGCAACGAAGACGAACAGATTGAGCCGAAAAACCATCCGGTGGTCAAGTTCGCCTCGCGGTATTTCGCCGTCATTCCGCGTTTTGTGGGCAACCATTTCTTTGTGCGTCGCCGCCACGGCAAGCTTATGATTACGCCGCTGTTCCTGGTGGTGCTCATCATCGAGTTCACCGACCTGATTTTTGCCGTGGATTCGGTGCCGGCGGTGTTTTCCATCACCAAAGACCCGTACGTGGTCTATTTTTCCAACATCTTCGCCATCATGGGCCTGCGTTCCATGTTCTTCTTCCTCACCAACATCATGCACCTGTTCCATTACCTGAAAGTGGGGCTGTCGGTGCTGCTGTTGTACATTGGTGCCAAGATGCTGGCCCACCACTACTTGGAGGCCATCGGCTTCGAGACGTACTATTCGCTGATTGTGATTGTAAGTATTTTGGCCGTCAGCATCGTGGCCTCGCTGTTGTTTCCGGCCCCCCAGAAGGGAGAGCAAGCGACACCGGTTCCCAAGCCTTCGGTTAAGGAAGAGGGAAGTTTCTGAATCAGGATTTACTGGATTTGCAGGAAAAGCAGGATTGTAAGTGAATGTCACAAATAGTTTTACCTATCCCGACAGGTCGGGACACTTTTTAGATAGCTGAAAGTGAACACATTACATTATTTCACTACAGACTAACTATTAATGACCAAGTACTTTCTTGCCACCGGTTCACACAAACCGGAACTTTGCGTTTTGGGCGTTCCCGCCGAGTGCGGGATTTGAAAATTTTTGCCCAAAACGGCTTGTGTGAACGGACTTTCATTTTCGGAAAGATAGGCATGGCATCCCGCCAAGGCGGGATGCCATGAAAAAACACCGGCGTTTTGAGCAAATTTTGCCCAAAACGCCCGATCAAACCCTAAGCCCCCTCCTTGGGAGGGGGTTGGGGGGAGGCTTCCTCTTCTTTTTTCAGCAAATCGCTGAGGTAGTGGCACAGGTCGGTCATGGCATCCGACATTTTTTCGTCGCCGGTGGCCCGCAGCACGGTGTCGCTCAGGGTGCCGATCATGTCAATGCAAAACTGCTTCATGTCGGTCACGGGCATGTCTTTAGTCCACAAGTCCACTTTCATGGTGCCCCGGTGGTAATGGTCCCAAATGGCAATCGAAACGGCCTTGGTTTCGGTGATGCCTTCGTTGGGGTTGTCGGTGGCGTGCCAGTGTATTTGGTCGGGCACGCTGTCGTTGTCCAGCGTGATTTCGAAGTGTATTTCGGAGTTCTTCACAAGTCGGATGTTTGTTACGAAACAAAAGAAAACGGCCCCAAAGATAACGGTTTCATGGCAGAAAATGCAGACAGGCCGTTTACCCTTGGTTTGTCAAACGGATTAACACAGTATTTGTCACACACTTTACATTTACCCATGCACACTTTTACCCGCACCTTTACAATTTTCACCCTGTTGTTGGCTGTGTCATTTGCCAGCCGAGCAGCCGAACCCGACTCCACGGCGATTCGGCAACAAACGATTGACTCGCTGGAGGCATCGTTCAATTATCAACGCGGTGCCATCAAGCTGGACGGCGGCATTGGTACGCTGACGGTTCCGCCGGGCTTCAAGTACTTGGATGCCAAGCAAGCCGAGTACGTGCTGACCGAATTGTGGGGCAACCCGAAAGCTTCGACGTTGGGACTGATTGTACCCGAAAACGTAGGCGTTTTAAGCGAAAACACGTGGGTTTTCGACGTGCAGTACGACGAAATCGGCTACGTGGAAGACGACGATGCCGACGACATTGACTACGACGACCTGCTGGCCGAAATGCAAAAGGACGCAACCGAGGCCAACAAAGAACGCACGGCCCAAGGATACCAACCCATCCAAGTGGTGGGCTGGGCGGCCAAGCCGTTTTACGACGAAGACCGCAAGATTTTGCACTGGGCCAAAGAACTGAAGTTTGGCGACGACAAGGAAAACACACTGAATTACAATGTGCGCATTTTGGGACGGAAAGGCGTACTGGTGTTAAATGCCATTGCCACAGTGAAGCAACTGCCGGAGGTGAACAAAAACATTGACAAGGTGCTGGGCATCGTGCAGTTTGCCGACGGCTACAAGTATTCGGATTTCGACCCGAAAATAGACCAAGTGGCGGCCTACACGGTGGGCGGCTTGGTGGCGGGCAAGGTGCTGGCCAAAGCCGGGATTTTCGCCTTCTTGGGCAAGTTTCTCAAAGTGATCGTGATTGCAGCCGTTGGCGGGCTGTCGGCTTTGTGGAAGATGTTCTCCGGTCGCCGCCGCGAAGAACCCGCCGCTGAACCAACGCAGGAGTAATCGCAGACTGCATTATGTTTCGCAAAAGGCGTTTTGGGCAAAAATTGTCCAAAACGCCTTTTGGTTATCTGTCATTGCAAGGTCTATGAGGTTGTTTAAAATCCGGTTTCACATCAGCGTCCCAACAGGTCGGGACGCAAGCCGGTTGTCTTTCGCGAGCCTGTGGTTCCGGTCATCCCGCCCTGCGGGAAGACCTGCGTGTTTGCAAGCGTCCCGACAAGCCTGCCAAGCCGAAGGCATGGTCGGGATTGCCAAAACGCCACTCACGACTTACGACTTACTACTCACGACTCAACCATCTCCGGCACTTCGCCTTCCACGACCAGTTTTCCGGCGGTGGCCTTGCGGATTTCCTCCACCGAAACACCCGGTGCCCGTTCCAGCAGTCGGAAACCGCCTTCGGGCAGCACGTCCAGCACGGCCAGTTCGGTCACAATTTTTTTCACGCAGCGCAGGCCCGTGATGGGCAGCGTGCATTGCGGCAGCAGTTTCGACTCACCGGCTTTGTTGACGTGCTGCATCGCCACGATGATGTTTTGTGCCGAGGCTACCAAATCCATCGCCCCGCCCATGCCTTTCACCATCTTGCCGGGAATCTTCCAGTTGGCGATGTCGCCGTTTTCGGAAACTTCCATTGCGCCGAGAATCGTCAGGTCAATGTGTTCGCCGCGAATCATGGCGAAACTGGCCGCCGAGTCGAACAGGGCCGCGCCGGGCACCGCCGTGACGGTCTGCTTGCCCGCGTTGATCAGGTCGGCATCAACTTCGGCCTCGGTGGGAAACGGCCCCATGCCCAGCAAGCCGTTTTCGGACTGCAACACCACTGTCATGTCGGGGGGAATGTAGTTTGCCACCAGCGTCGGGATGCCGATGCCGAGGTTGACGTACATGCCGTCCTTGACTTCTCTGGCGATGCGTTTCGCGATTCCGTGTTTGTCTAACATCTGGTTGATGGTTGTATTGTTTTACCATCGAATTTCTGTATTCCTACAGAGACCGATTGAATTAAGCCGGTGTTTCTACACTCGGCGTTTTGGGCAAAAATCATCAAATCCCGCAATAGGCGGGAACGCCCAACCGAAAACTGAAAACCGAAAGCTGTAAACCATTCCGGCAATCAACGAACCGTCCGCTGCTCGATGCGTTTTTCGTAGCCGGAGCCTTGGAAAATGCGTTTCACGTACACGCCCGGCGTGTGGATTTGGTTAGGGTCAAGCTCACCGGCGGGAACGAGTTCTTCCACTTCGGCGATGGTGATTTTGCCCGCCGTGGCCATCATCGGGTTGAAGTTGCGGGCCGTTCCCCGGTAAATCAGGTTCCCGGCAGTG
>JALOMD010000417.1 GCA_025455595.1 Cytophagales bacterium
CCAAAAACGTCTCCAGCGTATCCCTGAAACCAAAGTAGTCCGAGTTGTAGCCCGTCCGGCTGCCGTCGGCCCCGATACGGATGACATTGACCGCCCCGATGCGCCGCGCCGCCGGGTCGAGTTCGGTGAGGAACGGCAGCACTTGCTCCTTGTACGGAATGGTCACGTTCAGGCCGCGCAGATGGGGCTGGCTTGCCAGCATGCCGGGCAGGTCGGCGATGTCGGCCAGCGGGAAAAGCTCGTAAACGGCATCGGTGATGCCTTCGCGGACGAATTTCTCCGTAAAATACCGCTTAGAGAAAGAATGTCCCAGCGGATAGCCGATAAGTCCGAAAACGCGCATAGAAAAGCCCCCACCCCGGCCCTCCCCCAAGAGGAGGGAGAATGGAAAAAGTAGAGTGAGTAAATAGATTTATGGATTATTGCCTTATTTTGCCTCCTCCCCTTGGGGGCCGGGGTTGGGCTATTTCTTCATCCTACTTCTGACATATTCAATCACCGGCGGCAGCAGCGAGACGAAGATGATACCGAAAATCACCAACGTGAAGTTTTTCTTCACAATCGGCAGCGTGCCGAAAAAATAGCCCAGCAACGTAAACGACACCACCCAGAGCAATCCGCCGATGAAGTTGTACGACAAAAACCGGCCGTACCGCATGGTGCCCACGCCCGCCACAAACGGCGCAAATGTGCGGATAATGGGGATGAAACGGGCGAAAATGATGGTTTTCCCGCCGTATTTCTCGTAAAACGCCTGTGTCTTCAGCAAATACGACCGTTTCAAGAACCGGTAGTCACGCCGAAACACCTTCGGCCCGATGTAGTCGCCGATGTGGTAGTTCACCGTGTCGCCGAGGATGGCCGCCACCACGAGCAACAGCATCATCAGCCACACGTTCAGGCCGTTTGCCGGGTTGGCCGCCAAGGCACCCGCCGCAAACAGCAGCGAGTCGCCGGGCAAGAAAGGCATCACCACCAAGCCGGTTTCGACAAAGATAATCAGGAACAAAATGGCATAGGTCAGCGTACCGTACTGCGAGATAATCTCGGCCAAGTGCTGGTCTATGTGCAGAATGAAGTCTATCAGTTGGGAAATGATTTCCATGCGGGCAGATGAGTGGTCAGTGGTTAGTGGTCAGAGATTAGTCGCTCCCTTTGCGCCCTTCGCGGATTTTCTTTGCGCCTCTGCGCGAAACTCTTTATTTTTTCACGCAGAGGCGCAAAGGTTTTCGCAAAGACCGCAAAGCTACACAGTGTTTTGAGCAATTTTTGCCCAAAACGGTTTAATCCAAGTTTGTTTGGTGCGCGAAAATAAGCAAACGCCCTCAGAAACAAGTGACAATGGCAACCGGGCCGGTCGTTTTGGGCAAAAATTGCCCAAAACGCCTTCCGATGGCTTATTTCCTCGTCGTGTTTTCAAGCAGCATAATCGGGTGGCGGCTGCGCTGCCAGCGTTGCCAAAACGGAGTTGGGGCGCAGTAAATGTCCAGCACGCAAGAACCGAGCAGAATGTCCAAGTCGCCGTCGCCGTCCGCGTCGGCGGCATCCATCACCTGCCAGCGTCCCGCTGCAAAATCGCCGAACGTGGCCGGGGCAAATTTATCATCGCCCCGGTTTTCGAGATATACGAAACTTTCCTGCGGCGTGCGGCTATAATCCGGGAAATACGCGATGGCGGCGATATCCAAGTCGCCGTCCCGGTCAAAGTCGGCGACAACCGCCTTGGTGATGCCGTTGACGGGAAAGAAATACTTTTCGGAAAAATTGTTGTCGCCGTCATTGAGGTAAATACGCACGCCGTGGTAGTTTTTCAGAATGGGCCGGTAATCGCCGTTGTCGCCGTTGGTGGCCACGATGTCCGTGTGCCCGTCGCCGTTGAAATCTGCCAAAGAGAAGGAATTGGAGCCAAACGACGGATGGAATTGCAACAAGCGGCGAGGCGTGCTGAAACCGCTGCCCGTGCCGGGGTACAAGTCGAACCCTTCGTTACCCTGGGCCATCAACACCAGCAGGTCAGGTTTGCCGTCGCGGTCAAAGTCATGCAAGGCCGACTGGATGGCACCTGCCATTAAGTTCAGCGGATGTTTTTCGGGCCGGGCCGGGGGCGGCCCCGTGTTTTCAAACCAGTCGAGGCTACCCGCGTAATAGCCGAAGCCGCACACCACGTAGTCTTCTCGCCCGTCGGCGTTGAGGTCGTGCCGCAGGAAATGCGTGGGACGGCTCAGGCCCGCCGCCCGCAGTTCGGTCGGTTTTTTGCCGTCCGGCGCGTACCGCAGCACGCCCGCCGTGCCGTCTGATGGATGAAACGTGCCCATATTGAGCAGATAGAATCCTGTTCTGTCAAATTCCATCTGAACTGGCCCCGTCCCCACCCGTACCGAGTCAAGGAGTGTCATTGACGTGTCGGTGCGGTAAAGCATTCCCCGTTCGGCTTCGCCGAAACAGAGTTGATGCCGGGCCGTGTCTATCTTCACCAACGAAAGCACTGGTAGGTTTTGGTAAGCGAACTTCGGGAAACGGGCTTTGAAAAGCGATGTGTTTGGCGCAATGGCGGCGCGGGCGGCCTGCGGCGGCATGGTGTCGGGAGCCAACGTAGTATAGTAGCGGATGATGGCGGCCCACTCTGGATCGGTCAAGACAGCTTTTTCGGGAAAAAGGAACGAATTATCCATCGTGCTTTCGTCCGGATAATCCCTGCCTGCAAACCGTCGGATGCCCAGCAGCGGTCCCATTTTCGGAAAAACATAGTTACGCCAGGTGGTTTTGTCCAGCAAGTCTGGCGTGGGCAATTGGTGGCACGACTGACAGTGTTTCTCGGCCAGTTCGCGGTCAGCAGCCTCGCCCTCGTACGATTCGGGCGGCGAGCAGGCGGCAAGCCAAGCCAAGCAGAGTAGGAACAAGCGAAAACAAAGCATGAAAATTCTTGAAATGTTCGATTCGGCGTTTTGGGCAAATTTTGCCTAAAACGGCAACACACCGACTACTTCTGCAAAAACGCAGACAACCACAAAGCTACAGAATTCCACCGTCTTCCTTTATCGGACGAAGCCAAGCCGTTTTAGGCAAAAAACGCCCAAAACGATAAACGCAAAACGTCAAACGAAGCCCAGCGGGTCGCGGCCTTGGTAGGTGCCGACCACGGCCACCGGCACGAAGCGGGCGAAAAGGTCTTCGCTGTACCAGTTGCGGCGGCGGGTCATTTGCACGATGTCTTTGTGGAAAGTCTGTTGGTAGGCGAACCGCTTCACCGCCTCGGCGTTTTGCCAGATGCTCACCGTGGCCTGCTGCACCAGCGGCAGTTCGCCCACGCCCACCGAGAACAGCAACCCGTCCGACTGCTTCACTGCCTGCTGCGCTTTGGGTACGTTGCGCCAAAACTCTGGCAATCGGCTGAAACGAATGTTGGCCCGCGTCAGCACCACCACGGGCAGGTTTTCGGCGACGGTTTTGGCTACGGGGACAAACGGATTGGCACCGTCCCAGTGGCCGTGCGACTGCGTGGGCAGCAGTTGCAGTGTGTAGGCTTCGGCGGCGCGGGCGGCGTAGTCTTGGTACAGGCTTGACGCAAAAAACGTCTCGGCTGTCGCCTGCGAGTGCCAAACGCCCAGCAGGGCGTACTGTGAAAAATCGGGCACCATGCTGAAACCGCCCCGTCCGCTGCCCATCATCTTGCCGAACGCAAGCCCCTCCGGCTTGGCCCGCAGCAACGCCGAGCGGCCCATTTGCCCCAACGCCCACCAACGCCGCGCCGCACCGAACCGGAACACGGTGAACGTAACAACGGATTGACCAGGCTGAACGGAAAACAAGTGGCGGAAGGGCATGGGCTGGTTGTTGAATGGCTGGATTGCCGAATGGCTGGCAGGCGTGCATATTCCAAGCCAAGCTGCACCTACGCAACAACACAAGCAACGGTTTCCGTTCAAAAGGTGCCCCGACTTGTCGGGACACCTTTTGTCTGAGCCTTGATTTGTAGGATTTGGAGGTTGTTTAAAATTCCATTTTTCGGGTGTTTTGAGCAAAAAACGCTCAAAACACCCGTCTGTTATCTTTGGCGAGCCTGTGCTTCCGGTCATCGCGCCCTGCGGGAAGGCCTGCGTGTTTAATCCATTTTGGGCAAATTTTGCCCAAAACGCCCCCGTCAACGGTCACCAAAAGCGGCTTTTTACATTAATCTGTAAAGCCGTATCTTTCGGCACATCCAACCCGCGTTATCAACCGAGGCGGTTGCGCTACGCGCCGGTAATCACAGACTACCGAGCATAATCCTTCATAGCCACAGGCTACGAAGAACAAATGTACCCGCCCATCAACCATTTAACCATTCGGCCATTCAACCATTTAAATCTCCTTCACCGTGATGTCTTTGAACCACACTTCCACGTCTTGACTGCCGTGGAGTTGCAAGGCGAAGTGACCTTCGGGCAGGCCGGGGTCGTTGGTGAGCTTGGCACTCACCTTGCCGTTTACCGTCACGGTAATGTTGCCGTCA
>JALOMD010000418.1 GCA_025455595.1 Cytophagales bacterium
CTGCGCCATAAACCAAATCCCGTGCGATTTACGCGGGGCATTCACATAACCTTTGTTGTAGAAAGTCATGTAGTCGTCCTTGTATTTCTGCACACCCAAATCACAACCCAAGTCGTTGGAACCCATCAGCCGGGCTTCGATCACGGCCAGCGGCGCGTTTACGTAGTTCGGTTTGGTGAGCCAACCGGCGGCTTTTTTGCGGTTGCCCATGTTGTCGAGCCATTGGCAGGCTTCCATCACGGCTTTCATCACTTTTTTCAGGTCTTCTTTGCTCGCTTCGGCAAATTCCTTGTTCACCACCAACGCCTTTTCCGGGTGATTTTTCCAAATGTCCTGACTCGCCACGTGCGTGAAACCGATGTTTTGCCCGGCAGCCACGCCGTTCCAAGGTTCGCCCACACAATAGCCTTCCATGTTGTCCACTTTCATGTTGGCAACCATCTGCGGCGGCGGAATCGTGATGATGCCCACCGATTTCTGGTTTACGCCGCAGGCTGCCAGCCAGTTACGCAGCCAGATGTCGTGCGTGCCGCCGGGGAAAGTCATGGCGAAAGTCACTTCTTTCTTCGCTTGCACGGCTTTGACGGCTCCGCCCACTTTTTTGTAGTCTTTGAAACCGACCAAGCCGCAAAATTCCTTGGAAAGCGTAATCCCCTGACCGTTGTTGTTCAGCACCATTGCTATCTTCATTTCCGAACCGGCCTTCCCTCCTACGCCGGTATAGACCGAAAATGGCATACTGAACAGACAATGCGCCCCATCCAGTTCGCCGTTCAGGATTTTGTCGCGGACGTTGGCCCACGAGGCTTCTTTGCTCAATTGCACCTCTACGCCGTGTTTCTGGAAAAATCCCATTTCTTTGGCAACGACTAACGGCGCACAGTCCGTCAGTGGAATAAAACCGAGTTTGATGACTTTTTTAGGAGCCTGCGGTGCGTGGAGATTCGGCGTGCCAGCCGAAGAAAACACCAGCATGGCACAGACTAAAAACAAGCTTTGTACAGTGATTTTTAGGTTTTTCATGAGAATATTTTTGTTACATGTGAAACATCGGATTTGATTTTTTGCTACAGGCGTTTTGGGCAAAAAACGGCTAAAACGCCTGTAGCACATGCTTTAGCCTGTGCGTCACGCCGTGGCGTGACTTACCCACGGGGCAGGTTTCGCATCTTTAAAAGATACTATTCTGCATTTATGCTGTAACAGAGAAATCCTGTCGGATTTCGCACAGGCTAAAGCATGTGCTACATTACTGGCGTTTTGGGTAAAATTCTGTCAAAACGACATTTGGACAGAGATTTTGTATCTAAACCTTGCCGTCATTGCGAGGCCCGTAGTGAAACGGAGGGCCATGGCAATCTCATTGTCACAGGCTCGGCAAACACGCTTCCAAAAGGCTCGCGTTATTGTTAAAATGTGTGTTTGGACAGAAAAACGGCTCGAATACATTCGCGTGGCTCCGTGAGAGATTGCCACGGCGTTCCGCTTCGCTACACGCCTCGCAATGACGGGTGCCTAACAGGCAATGACAGCGCGATGAACAGGCAGGTTTCGCCTTTCCAAAACATACTATTTTCCAAAATTCCCCTGGAGTTTATCCCGCCAATGGCGGGAGGGGTTAGGGGGCTTTTATAGCCACCGGCTTAGAGAAAAAGAAATCCGGGCGGATGTTGATTTGCAGGTACGCCCACTGCGGACTTTGGTCAGTGCGGTTAAAAGTGCCGCGTTTGACGTACTCCAGCGTGTTCGTCGCCACCATGAACGAATAGCCGAACTCCAGGTTCGTGAACTTGTTCAGGTTGTAATTGATGAGCAAATCCACTTCGCTGCCGAGGCTTCGGCCCAATTCGGTGTTGGCGGGGGCACCGGTGTTGTTTTCCACGGCCAGTGTGCGGGCGGTTCGGGCCAAGGCGAAGTGATGATAGTCCAGCGTGATGAAAAAGTCTTTGGCCGAATAGCGGGTTTTGAACCAAATGTTGTTCAGGCCGCCCATCGGCGAGCCGGTGCCGACGTAGAAATAATCCATGTAACCCCAGAACTTGTGCGGCGTGCCGTAGAGCGGGTCAAAGCGGTTGTCGGTGGCGTTGCGGTCGGAGTAGGTCGAGGCTGCGCCGCCGCCAATCGCCTCATTGCCAGACAGATAATCAATGCCCGGCCCGAAACTAAACTTGCCTTTTTGTCCGGTTATCGAAGCCGTGTAGTGCCGCGCCCTCAACGCCCGACCATCGCGGTTGTTGCCCGACTGGAAATAAGCCGCCGCCATCAGCACCGTCTTGAAGCCCGACGACGCATTGCCGATGGTTTTGACCAGTTGCAGTCCGTAAGTGACGCGGCTGTTCACGCCCGCCACGTCGTAGCGGCGACCAAACACATAGCCCGTGTCACGCCCCACCACGTTGCGGATGGAATCGGTGCGGTACTTGCCGAAATCGTCTTTGAAGAGCAAGCCCGAAATCTTGGTTTGCCCGAATTTGCGGCTCACGTACAAAAATTGCATGGATTTGAACAACTGGTTTTGGGTGTTGGTGCTGGGGTTGGCGGCCAGCACCGGCGCACCGTTTCGCCCGGCGGTGGGCAGGAAGTTGAGGTTTCCGGTTCCGGCACCGAGGTTCACCGTATTGCCTTTATTATCAGCCACATACTGCGGCGCGTTGCCCGGCGCGTAACCCGTTCCGGCAAGGCCGAACGCATCCGAATTTTGGTTGAACGCCGCGCCGATGTCCACTTGCCAGCCTTTGTGCTGGGCTTTGATCAGAGCCGCGTCAAACCGGCGGGCTTGTTGCAGCCAGTCGAGGTTTCCGAGCAGCCGGACATCGTCATAGTTCAGTTCTTGTCGCCCTATTTTAAAGGAAAGGTTTTCGATGAGGCGAAATTTAATCGTCGTGTCGGCCACGTTTGCCAGCGTGACCTCGCCCCAAGCCTCGTGCAGCATCAGTTTGTTGCCGTCGGCGTTGGAAATCGTGGAAGCGTCTTGGCCCCACACGCGAATGTCTTGCACGGCCACGCCAAACGTGAGCCGATCCCATTTGTAGCCGAAGTTGAGGCGGGTGCGTTGCGAGGTGAAGAAAGCGGGTTTTGCGTCTTTGAGAGCGAGTGTGCCAAGCCCGTCGCGGAGTTCGGAGCGGGTGCGCAACTGTCCGGTCAGCGAAAACTGAGCGAATGCCAACTGGCCGGACAATAAAGTTGCACAAAGGACGAAAAGTCCTTGAAAATGTAACTTTTTAAACATACTTTTGTAATGGTTTTAGGTTAGCGATAATTTAAAACCGTCCAAGACCGGACCGAAGACCGCCATCTTCGTCCGGTTTTTTTGTTTTTTTGCCCGAAACGCGAATGAGATGAACTATGCCAATCTGCTGTTCACCAAGCTGCCCTTACACGTTTCTCACCCGTCCTTGCGAGGAGCAAAGCGACGTGGCAATCTGCTATCGGTAGCTTCGCGACTGTTTTTAAGCCGGGTTTCGGTCAAGAACGCGAGCCTTCAGGAAACGTGTTGGCCGAGCCTGTGTCTGAACAGATTGCCACGGCGTTTCGCTCCGCTACACGCCTCGCAATGACGCATTCACGAACAGGCATTCATTCGTTTAGCCGCGTTTCAAACAAAAACAGACAATATTCTTCCATTGACTTCGCTTGGTGCAAAGTCGGCTGGTTGTTTTCTGTCCGGCCATCCGCCAATGACCGGACAGAAACTATGAATTGAAGGCTTTTTACAGAAAATTACAGGCCAAACGCCTTTTTCTGTATTGACTGTTGAAGGAAGATTTGCGATTGAATAGACAAAATCACAAATCTGTTTTTCCCGGAGAATTGAAAGTATTAATACTTAATTATTTCGATATAAAAATACGACAATTTTACTTATGTCAAAATATTTTAAAAGTATTTTTTAAGTAAACCGTATAAAAAATTAAAATTCAAATCTTTTGCGCAATTTTATGTAAGCAAAAATACTTAATTTTTACTCACTGTAATCCTGAATTCGTTGCACTAAACAACTGTGGTTATTCGGAAATTTGTCCAAAATTGCTCAAAACGCTTCTTTATGAAGTTTCCAACGCCGCTCGCCTCTGGCGAGTGGCAACTGTCCGGCAGACGAAGTTCTGTCGGTCGGCCTCTGGCCGGAAACAGCTCAGTTCAAAATAGTATCTTTTCAAAAGGCAAAACCTGCCTGTTCTTACACATCGGCCAGAGGCCGACTGACCAGCTTCGCGGTCAGACAGTTGCCACTCGCCAGAGGCGAGCGGCTGTATCATTCTTTTGACCATCTGATTTTCAGTCAAAAGTAGTTTTTTGCAAAAAACAGTGTTACAAACCAAGTTTATGCAAGGAAGAAAAAGCATTTTCTATAATTTGCCTACCGGAAAACGCCACTGTATTTCCATCTGGCGAAATGACGCATAAATAATACTCAGGAATTTGCTCGGTCTCCTGTTTTTGGATATGATGTTTGACGGATAACAACACTCCTGTAGCTCCTTGAGCCTCCTTCTTATAAACCTCCACTTGTGAGTTTTCGCCTTGAATTTCAAACAACTTGTATAAGCGTTGGGCTTGTTCCTTATCGATTTGACAAAGAATAAATCCACGCTCAACAAAAAGTTCTTTCACAGTAGACATCCTTGTAAGTTAATTCAAACAAATACCATTTCATCCACGCGTCACAACTTCTGTATCCGTGTCAAAAATCAACAAACCTTCGCTTTGGTTGTCAAGTTGCGCGGCTAATTCGCCATTTCTTGTCCATACGGCACTTTGTCCGGCACTTTCAAAGTTGTCGCAGAAACCGACGCAGTTGGACATCAGCACGGGCATGGCGTATTTTTTGGCTATTGCGGGATAATGCACCCACGCCTTGTCTACACCCTTCTGTGACTTGGCGACACTCGCCAAGTAAATTTCCGCGCCGAGCCGGTTAGCTTCTTCCGAATGATTGGGTTGCAGGCTTTCGTAACAAATGGCCGGGGCTATTTTTTTGTCCGCGATAGCCAAAACCAATTGACTGTTTCCGCTGACGAAAAACGGCATTTCGTCTGTGTGTAATTGTTGTTTGGAGTACGTTTGTCTGGCCCGGTTCGGTGCAAACACCACCATGCTTATCCGCACACCTGAGTCGGCAACCGTCGGCACGCCGATGCCGATGGTGATTTTCCGGTTGTCACTCATGGACTGAAACGTATCGAATCTGGGGTCGTCTTGGGTTGTCGCCAGTTCTTGGGCGAGTTCCGGTTCGTAACCTGTGATGGACAGTTCCGGAAAGAACACGGCATCAATTTTCTGTGAAACGGCGCGATTGATCAGGTTTTTGTGCTTTTCAATGTTAGCCGCAATGTCTCCTTTTATCGGTCTGATTTGTGCCACACAGATTTTCATAAGAGCCTCCCCCAACCCCCTCCCAAGGAGGGGGCTTTTTGTGTTGTTCAAAATAGTATCTTTCCAAACCTCAAAACCCTCCCTGTTCAAAAACTGTCACGTCTAACCGTAAATGAGACAGTATTTATTTCGCAAGTTCAAAAGCCCCCTCCTTGGGAGGGGGTTGGGGGAGGCTTATATACACCAACCCATCTTCCACCTTCACCGGATACGTTTTGATTTGGTAGTCGTCGCCATTCAAACAAGCACCCGTCTCTAACGAAAACGTTTTTTTATGAAACGGGCAAGCCACTTTCGGCTCGTCGCCTTGGGTGCCAATCATGCCGCGCGACAAGGCCATTTGCATCCGGTGCGGACACATATTGTCCGTCGCGTACCACTCGCCGCGACGGGTGAAGTTGAACACCGCGATTTGTTTGTCGCCGTATTTGACGCAGCCGCCGCCGTTTTCGGGAATGTCTGCGGCGGCACAGGCTAAAAACCAAAAGAGCCTCCCCCCAGCCCCCTCCGAAGGAGGGGGAGTGACATCCCCTGCATTCTTTATGAAGGAGGGGACTTTTTGATTGGATGCAGTTTCTTGATTTTGTGTTGTCATGTATAGTTCGGTGTTTTATGATTTGCTCTATGCCTCAGCGTTTCCGTTGTTTTCAAAATAGTATCTTTTAAGAAACCTAAAACCCTGTAAGGGCAAACGCAAGGGTTGCCCTCTCACGGGCAGGCTCGGATTATCATTGACCAGGCCTGCACGTGAGAGGGCGGGGGCAAGCCCGGCCCCTACGGATTTGGCGTTTTGGCCGTTTTTTGCCCAAAACGCGGAATCAAAGCCCCCTCCTTGGGAGGGGGTTGGGGGGAGGCCCCTACCAATTCGCGGCTTTGACTTGTTCGCGCATCGGCTCGAATTGTACGGTCGGGTCTTTTTCGGCGGGGGCGTTGACGAAATGCGCGAAACGTTTGCGGATGTCGGGGTTTTCGATGGCTTCCTTCCACTCGCATTTGTAATTGTTCACCAGCTCATCCATTTCGCGTTCCCATTGTTCGGCCATGCCGAGGCTGTCGTTAATCACCACGTTGCGCAGGTAGTCCATGCCGCCGTCCATCTTGTCGAGCCACGTGGCGGTGCGCGTGAGTGGGTCGGCGGTTTTGATGTAGAACATCAGAAAGCGGTCTATGTAGCGGATACACGTCTCTTTATCAACGTCTTGCGCCAACAAATCGGCGTGGCGCGGTTTGCTGCCGCCGTTGCCGCAGACGTACAAATTCCAGCCTTTTTCGGTGGCGATGATGCCAAAATCCTTGCTTTGCGCCTCGGCGCATTCGCGGATGCAGCCCGACACCGCCGACTTGATTTTGTGCGGTGCCCGCAGCCCACGGTAGCGTTCCTCGACTTCAATCGCGAACGAAACCGAATCGTGCAGTCCGAAGCGGCACCACGTGCTGCCTACGCAGCTTTTCACGGTGCGCAACGCTTTGGCATAGGCGTGTCCGCTTTCAAAACCCGCCGCAATCAGTTCTTCCCAGATGTACGGCAAGTCGGCCAGGTGTGCGCCGAACATGTCAATGCGTTGCCCGCCCGTGATTTTGGTGTACAGCCCGTATTTTTTTGCCACTTGGCCAATGACAATCAGCTTTTCGGGCGTGATTTCGCCGCCGGGAATGCGCGGCACCACCGAATACGTGCCGCCTTTCTGAATGTTCGCCAGAAAACGGTCGTTGGAATCCTGCGCCACGGGCTGTTTGTTGGCGGTTTCGGCATACAAACTGGCTAACAATGAGGAGATTACAGGTTTGCAAATCTCGCAACCGTCGCCTTTGCCGAGTTTGTCCAACGCCTCGTCGTAAATCGTGATTTTGTTCAGTTTAATCAAGTCCAGCAATTCCTGCCGCGAGTAGGCGAAGTGTTCGCAAACGTTGTTTTTCACATATTTGCCCTGCGCCTTCATCGTGCCGGCAATCAGGTCTTTCACCATCGGCACGCAGCCGCCGCAGCCCGTTCCGGCTTTGGTGCATTTTTTCACACCGTCCAGCGTCTCCACGCCGTCGGTCACCACGCCGCAAATGGCCGCTTTGCTCACCGCCTCGCACGAGCAAATCAACGCTTCGTCGGGCAGACTCATCACGCCCGCGCCTTCGGTTTTTTCGCCACCCCGCGAACCGAGAATCAAATCTTCAGGATTGGGCGGCAGCACGATTTTGTTGTTCGCCGTTTGCAGCAGCATGTTATACGCCTCCGCCTCGCCGACCAAAATGCCGCCGAGCAGCGTTTTGCCGTCGTTGGAAACGTTGATGCGTTTGTAAACGCCTTTGTTGGTGTCTTCAAACACGATGGTGCGGCAATCCGGCGCGGTGATGAACGGATTGCCAAAACTCGCCACGTCCACGCCGATGAGTTTGAGCTTAGTGCTCATGTCGAAGCCGGTGAAAGCAGCCCCCCCCGCCCCCAAAGGGGGAGTCAAAAGGGTCTCTTCTAACAAGCGAGTTTCCGAGGAAGAGAGCAAAAACTCCCCCTTTGGGGGTTGGGGGGCTGCTCTCCCTTCGGGGGCGGGGGGGGCTGCTAGGTTCTTCGCCACCACATCAGCCATTTCATATCCGGGAGCCACCAGGCCGTAAATCATGCCGTTGTACAAGGCGCATTCGCCGATGGCAAATATCTGAGGGTCAGAGGTTTGCAATTGGTCGTTCACGACGATGCCGCCGCGTGTGCCTACTTCCAATCCGGCAATTTTGGCAAGCTCGTCGCGGGGCTTGATGCCTGCCGAAATCACGAGC
>JALOMD010000419.1 GCA_025455595.1 Cytophagales bacterium
CTCCGAAATAGGGGCCACGCAGGCCTTGGAATACGTGCCCGTGCCCGGCCGCTACGAAGGCTGCATTGACCTGAAACCCGGCCAAAAATCGTGGGCGATATAACAATTGTGAATGATTGAATGAGAGAATGCATGAATTAAAAACCCTGTCCGTCCGGCAGGCTGGCGTTTTGAGCATTTTTTGTCTAAAACGCCATTCAATATCACCTATTCATTCATTCTATCATTCACTCATTCAAAATTGCGTTCATTCAATCATTCTTTCATTCAATCATTCAAAATTGCATCCATGAATCTGAACATAAAAGCAAAAACAGCCAACACCTACGACGCAATAGTGGTTGGCTCGGGCATCAGCGGGGGCTGGGCGGCCAAGGAACTCTGCGAGAAAGGCCTCAAGACGGTCATGCTCGAGCGGGGTCGCGATGTCCCGCACGTGTCGGGCTACGAGACGGCCACCAAAAACCCGTGGGATTTTCCGCACCGGGGGCGGCTTACTTCAATGGCCCGCGAAGAATACTGGGCAAACGTCCGCACCGGCTACACGGCCAACGAAGAACACCGGCATTTCTTTGAGAACGACAAAGAAAACCCGTACAAAGAAACCCGCCCGTTCGACTGGATTCGCGGCTACCACGTGGGAGGCCGGTCGCTGATGTGGGGGCGGCAGAGCTACCGCTGGAACGAGGAGGACTTCTTGGCCAACGCCAAGGACGGCATCGCCATTGACTGGCCCATCCGCTACGCCGACTTGGCTCCGTGGTACGACTACGTGGAGAAATTTGCCGGCATTTCCGGCTCGCTGGAAAAACTCGACGTACTGCCCGACGGCAAGTTCCAGCCGCCCATGGAAATGAACTGCGTGGAAAAAGAGGTGAAAGCGGCGGTTGAAAAGAACTTCAACGGACGCAAAATCACCATCGGCCGCGTGGCGCACTTGACCAATCCGCAGCAGTTGCACTCAGAGTTGGGCCGGGCGCAGTGCCAGTACCGCAACCAATGTATGCGCGGCTGCCCGTACGGGGCGTACTTCAGCACGCAGGCGGCCACCTTGCCCGCCGCCATGAAAACCGGCAACCTCACGCTGGTGCCAGACTCGATTGTGACCGAAGTGATCTACGACAAAAACGCGGGCAAGGCCACGGGTGTGCGGGTTATCAACCAAAATACCAAGGAAGTAACCGAGTACTTTGCCAAAGTGATATTCCTGAACGCCTCGGCCATTGCATCGGCGGCCATCATGCTCAACTCCAAGTCCGAACGCTTCCCCAACGGCCTCGGCAACGACAGCGACCAGTTGGGCCGCAACATCATGGATCACCACCTGGCCGTGGGTGCCAGCGGCAAGTTCGATGGCTTCCAAGACAAGTATTACTACGGCCGCCGGGCCAACGGCATCTACATTCCGCGTTACCGAAACTGGGGCAAGGACAAACGCGACTACCTGCGCGGCTTCGGCTACCAAGGTGGCGCGGGCCGGGGCAACTGGGGCCGGGGCAGCAACATGGCAGGCTTCGGGGCTGATTTCAAGGACTCGCTTTCCGAGCCGGGCGACTGGACGATGGGCATCGGCGGTTTCGGCGAAGTGCTGCCCAACCCCAACAACCGCATGACCCTCTCGGCCACCGAAAAAGACAAGTGGGGCATTCCGCTGGTGGTCTTCGATGCGGCCTACGGCGAAAACGAACAAAAGATGCGCAAAGACATGGAAAACGACGCGGCCGAGATGCTCGAAGCCGCCGGACTGAAGGGAGTGACCCCGTACAACGACACGAGCAAAAACCTCGGCATCGGCATCCACGAGATGGGCACGGCGCGGATGGGTCGCGACTCTAAAACGTCGGTTCTGAACGCGCACAACCAGGTCTGGGGCTGCCAGAACGTGTTCGTCACCGACGGGGCGGCCATGACTTCGGCCTCCTGCGTCAACCCCTCGCTGACTTACATGGCCCTGACCGCCCGCGCCGCTGATTTTGCAGTGAACGAACTGAAAAAACAGAACATTTGATAACGGCCGGTTTCGGCGCAAAAACCTCGGTCTTCACCAAGCCGAGGTTTTTTTATAATGCGGAATGCGGAAAAACCTTCATAGGGTTCAAAACCCTATGAAGGTTGCAGGTTGGCGTTTTAGGCAAAAAACGCCCAAAACGCTTTTGTCTGAACCTTGGTTTTCAGACAGCCTGCTTGTCGGCGGACAGGGATTACAGGATGAGCAGGATTGAAGGATGACCTATCATGTTCATCACGAAAATCACTTTGAAATCACAGTTCGGACAAGTGTTTTAAGCAAAAATCGCCCAAAACGCCAATTCACTCATTCTATCATTCACTCATTCAAAATTGAAATTCGTACCTCGTAAATCGTACTTCGAAATGAACACCTATGACGCGATAGTGGTCGGATCGGGCATATCGGGCGGCTGGGCGGCCAAGGAACTCTGCGAGAAGGGTTTGAAAGTGCTGCTGCTGGAACGGGGCCGCGATGTGAAACACATCGAAGACTACGAAACAGCCACCAAGAATCCGTGGGAGTTTGCCCACCGGGGGCGGCTGACACTGGCCGAGAAAGAAGACCGCCCGGTTCAGTCGCGGGAGGGCAGCTATCCGGCCAACGAAACCAACAGCGGTTTCTGGGTGGACGAACGCGAGCATCCCTTCATCGAAGCCAAGCGGTTCGACTGGTACCGGGGCTGGCAGGTGGGCGGCAAGTCGCTGACGTGGGGGCGGCAAACGTACCGCTGGAACGAGGAGGACTTTCTGGCCAATGCCAAAGACGGCATCGCCGTTGACTGGCCCATCCGATACAAGGACTTGGAGTCTTGGTATGCCTACGTGGAGCGGTTCGTGGGTGTCAGCGGCTCGGCCGAAGGCTTGGACGTGCTGCCCGACAGCGTTTTCCTGCCACCCATGGAGATGAGTTGTGTGGAAAAGGAAGTGAAGAAGAGCATCGAAAAGCATTTCGTCGGACGCAAGATGCTGATGGGCCGCGTGGCACACCTGACCCAGCCGCAGCCACTGCACACCGACTTGGGGCGGGCCTCTTGTCAGCACCGCAACTTGTGCAGCCGGGGCTGCCCGTACGGCGGGTACTTCAGCACGCAGGCGGCCACCCTGCCCGCCGCCGTAAAAACCGGCAACCTCACGCTGCGTCCGCACGCCATCGTCCACTCGGTGATGTACGACGAGAAAACGAGCCGCGCCACCGGCGTGCGGGTCATTGACGCACTGACGAACCAAACGACCGAGTACTTTGCCAAAGTGATATTCCTGAACGCCTCGGCCATCGCCACGGCGGCCATCATGCTCAACTCCAAGTCCGAACGCTTCCCCAACGGCCTCGGCAATGACAGCGGCGAGCTGGGCTGCAACATCATGGATCACCATTCGCGGGTGGGGGCATCGGGCGAGGTGGACGGCTTCGAGGACAAGTATTATTTCGGGCAGCGGGCCAACGGCATCTACATTCCGCGTTACCGAAACTGGGGCAAGGACAAACGCGAATACCTTCGTGGTTTCGGGTTCCAAGGCGGGGCCAGCCGACAGGGCTGGTGGCGCGGCATAGCCGAAATGAATTTCGGTGCCGACTTCAAGGATGCCCTTTCGCAGCCGGGTCGCTGGACGTTCGGCATCGGGGCGTTTGCCGAGACGCTGCCCGACCACAAAAACCGCGTCTATCTGCACCCGGAACAAAAAGACAAGTGGGGAATGCCGCTGCTGGTGCTGGACTGCGAGTGGGGCGAAAACGAACGCCTGATGCGCCGCGAAATCCAAACCGATGCCGCCGAAATGCTCGAAGCCGCCGGACTCAAAAACGTACATTCCTACGACACGGGCGGCTTTCCGGGCCAAAGCAAACACGAGATGGGCACGGCTCGGATGGGCCGCGACTCTAAAACGTCGGTTCTGAACGCGCACAACCAAGTCTGGGGCTGCCAGAACGTGTTCGTCACCGACGGGGCGGCCATGACTTCGGCCTCCTGCGTCAACCCCTCGCTGACTTACATGGCACTCACTGCACGGGCCGTGGATTTTGCGGTGAACGAGCTGAAGCGACGGAATTTGTGACAAGGCGTTTTGGGCGAAAATTGCCTAAAACGGTAGTTTGCTGGCGCAAGCGTCCGCTTGTGCCGATTGTTTGACCAGCGTCCGCTGGTCGCGAGCGAAGCTCGCAAAAGTCGTCGCTACACTGAGACATGAT
>JALOMD010000420.1 GCA_025455595.1 Cytophagales bacterium
TTGTTCCTCTTCAACCGCGACCCGAAAACCAAGGCCGTAGTCAGCGTGACCATCCAGTTGATGGGACAGGAAGTTTCGGGCGAGAAGGTGAAGAAGTAGATAGCGAGATTTTGATGCCTACTGTAATTGGGCGTTTTAGGCAAATTTTGCCCAAAACGCCCAATTCTCAGAACCATAATTTGCTTGATTCAAGGATCACTATGATTGAAAAATCCCGTAATCCAATCCAAAAACCATCAAGGTAATCCCAAAATCTTGCGAAACGTCAGTTCGGCGAAGCCAATCATGGTTCTGACAATTAGCGTTTCAAGCAAAAATTGATAAATCCCGCCCACGCCGAGTGCGTGGCAAGAATCGGCGGGAATGCCCAAAACGCTTTTAAAAATCCTGGCGGATTTTGCACAGGCTAAAGCATGTGCTACAGGTTTCCGCACTCCCCATTAGATTGAGAATTCCTGCACCGGAACCGACTCGTGGGCTTCTTGTACGAAACCGGCCCCGGCGGTGTTGTTGCTGGCCGGGTCAATGAGGATGAAGCCGCCGTTGGCCCTGTTGGCGGCGAACGGATCAGCGAAGACGGGCTGTGCCAGTTTCAGCGAAACGGTGGCGATGTCGTTGAGTTTCAGTTGCGTCGCAGCCACTTGTTCCAGCGTGCCGGGCAAGGTGACGTGCTCAATGCCCTCCACGCGGGCTTTTACCGTTTGGTTGCCGTGTTGCAGCCAGTACAGCTTGCCAGCCACCAGCGGCTCGTGGGCCATCCAACACACCTGCGCCACCAAATACTTGGCCTCAACGGGCTGTTCGCCGTGGCGCACCAGCATGTTGCCTCGGCTCAGGTCAATGTCGTCGGCGAGGAGGACGGTCACCGAGTCGCCGGCGTGGGCTTCGGGCAGATCGGTGTCGAATTTTTGGATTTGCCGCACCACCGACTGCTGCCCCGACGGCAAGGCCGTCACTTTGTCGCCGACCCGCAGCGTGCCGCTGGCCAGCCGCCCGGCGTAGCCCCGGTAGTCGTGGAAGGCTTCGGTGCGCGGCCGCACCACGTACTGCACCGGAAAGCGAGCGGGCAAAGCCGTATTTTTCTCTTCAATTTCCGTGTTTTCCAGTTCCTGTAGCAAGGTTCGGCCTTCGTACCAAGGCATTCGTTGCGATGGCGTGGCGATGTTGTCGCCGTGCAGACCGCAGACGGGAATGAAGTCAATGATTTGCCCCTCGAAGCGGATTTTCTCGGCGAATGCGTAGAAGTCAGACACGACGTTGGAGAACACGTCTTGCGAAAAATCAACCAAGTCCATTTTGTTGACACACACCAGCACCTTGGGGATGCGCAGCAGCGTGGAAATGAAAAAGTGGCGGTAGGTTTGGTCAACCACGCCATGACGGGCATCAATCAGAATCACCGAGACGTGGGCGGTGGAGGCACCGGTCACCATGTTGCGTGTGTACTCGACGTGACCGGGGCTGTCGGCGATGATGTACTTGCGTTTGGGTGTGGAGAAATACACGTGGGCCACGTCAATGGTGATGCCTTGCTCGCGTTCGGCAATCAGGCCGTCGGTGAGCAGCGACAAATCCACGAAGTCAAGCCCCTTGCGCCGACTCGAAGCGGCGATGGCCTCCAGCTTGTCCTGCGGAATGGATTGCGTGTCGTAGAGCAGTCGCCCGATGAGGGTGCTTTTGCCGTCGTCCACACTACCGGCGGTGTTGAATCGAAGAATATCCATAATCAATGCTGAATGATTGAATGAGAGAATGAATGAATGGAATGCGGAATGGGGATTTCGGAAATCGGAAGTGTTTTGGGCAATTTTTACCTAAAACGCAAATCTTGCTGCTTATGCCGCTTTCATTTTACGACGTTTCCCCTTGAATAAGGCAACTTGTAGCGGAGATGCGCAGATAAAGGGGTGTTCATTCCGTATTCCCCATTCCAAAATCCGCATCCCATTCACTCATTCCTTCATTCTCTCATTCAAAATTGTCAAAAGTATCCTTGCTGCTTGCGTTTTTCCATGGCGGCTTCGCTGCGTTTGTCGTCGATGCGGGCACCGCGTTCGGAGATGACGGCACGGAGGATTTCGTCAATGATGCCGTCGATGTCGTCGGCCAGCGACTCCACGGCGGCGGTGCAAGTCATGTCGCCCACCGTGCGGAAACGCACCACGCGCCGCTGCACCACTTCGTCGGGACTGGTGTGCAAAAACTCCGAATGCGGCCAAATCAGCCCGTCGCGTTCAATGATGTCGCGTTCGTGGGCGTAGTAAATGGACGGTATGCCGATGCCCTCCTCACGGATGTAGTTCCACACGTCCAGTTCAGTCCAGTTGCTGATTGGGAATACCCGCACGTTTTCGCCGAGGTTGATTTTGCCGTTCAGAATGCCGAACACTTCGGGCCGTTGCCGCTTGGCATCCCACTGCCCGAACTCGTCGCGCACCGAGAAGACGCGTTCCTTGGCCCGCGCCTTTTCCTCGTCGCGGCGGGCACCGCCGATGCACGCATCAAACTTCAATTCTTCAATCGCATCCAGCAGCGTCACCGTTTGCAGGGCGTTGCGGCTGGCGTACTTGCCGGTCTCTTCCTTGGCCTTGCCTTGGTTGATGCTGTCCTGCACATACCGCACAATCAGGTCGAGGTGCAGTTCGGCGGCCAGTTGGTCGCGGAAGTCCAGCGTTTCGGGAAAGTTGTGGCCCGTATCAATGTGCAGCAGCGGAAAGGGAATGCGGGCCGGATAGAACGCTTTTTGGGCCAGCCGCACCAATGTGATGGAATCCTTGCCGCCGGAAAAAAGCAGGGCGGGCCGCTCGAACTGCGCCGCCACCTCGCGGATGATGTGAATGGCTTCGTCTTCTAACTGACGGGGAAACTTCCGCTTTGAAAAATTACTCATAAAGCAATGAGGAATGAGAGAAACCGAAGGTTCGGCGAAGCCAATGATTGAATGGGCTCGCCCCGTTCGTTCATCTGTTAGGTTTGTTGTATGCTTATTTCAGAATCAGGATTAACAGAAAAGGCAGAATGCCAAGAGACGGAAAATTCTGTTTTTTCTGTTAATCCTGATTCTGACAATTTTTGCTCAAAACGCCCTATGTCTAAGTGCCTGACAGAAATCAGCTTGCATTGTTCCTGACTGGCGACTAACGACTGACTACTAACGACTTTGTACTTACTTTTCACTGACCACTGACGACTGACCACTTGCGACTGTTTCGTGCAGGCCGCATTCTTTCTTCGACGCTTCCCACCACCAGCGGCCCGCCCGGAGGTCTTCGCCCGGCTCGATGGCGCGGGTGCAAGGGGCGCAGCCGATGCTTTTGAAGCCCTTGTCGTACAGACGGTTGTAAGGCACGCGGTTCTGTATTTGACAAGGTTGTTGCCTGCGTCCCATTCCAAGTCGGCCATCTGCTGGCGGTTTTCCGACTGCCCGCCGCGCAGGCCGGTCACCCAAACGGCCACGCCCGCCAACGCCCGGCGCAGCGGCTCAATCTTGCGCACGAAACAGCATTCCTTGCGGTTTTCCACCGAGTCGTAGAAGCTGTACGGGCCTTTTTGGCTCACCAACTGCTGCACGGCTTCGGTGTCGGGATAATATACTTCGATGGGCTGGTTGTACTTGCCCAAGGTTTCGTAGTAAGTTTGGTAGGTTTCCTCGAACAGACGGCCCGTGTCCAGCGTGAACACCCGCACGGGCAGCCGGTTCCGAAAGATGAAATCGGTGATGACTTGGTCCTCGTGGCCGAACGAAGTGGAAAAGGCCACTTGGCCGGGAAACAGCTCGGCCAGCCGGGCAATGGCCTCCACCGGCGACTTGCCGTTCACTTCTGCGGCCAGTGCAGCCAAGTCGGTGTACGTGGTGTTTTTCATCGTGACGACAAATCTAACATAAATATCTATAGGTTTACTATAGTTTACGTTTGCGTTGCGAAAAATTCTTTCGTAAACAACAGCCGAACTGGGAATTGTTCAATCGGCGGGACGAATCGAGGTCAGAGGTCAGAACGCAGAAGTTAGAGATGT
Source organism: Cytophagales bacterium (assembly GCA_025455595.1). Lineage (GTDB taxonomy): Bacteria > Bacteroidota > Bacteroidia > Cytophagales > 172606-1 > Xanthocytophaga. The sequence continues at coordinate 4,018 of JALOMD010000420.1, forward strand.
GGCGGGCCGACTGGTATTCGTTGAGCAAAAGCGGAAGCGTTTTGGGCAAATTTCACCCAAAACGCTTCGGTCAGATTTCGCATTCGTGGCGGGTTGTTGCCCTCCAGTCCTTGGCCGAGCCTGTGGTTCCGGTCAGACGCACCGCGTGCAGACCTGCGCAGAAACAAGCGTTTTGGGCAAAAATTTAGAAATCCCGCAACCGGCAGAGATGCTCAAAACGCCCTTGTGATTCTGAATTCACAATTCTAAATTCTGAATTAAAATCGTACCTCTACTTGTCGAGCAGCCAGTTTTCGGGATTCAATTTTTCTTGGTTGCGCCAGATTTGAAACTGGAGTTGCGAAGTGCCTTCGGAGTCGGTATAGACTTCCCCAATCACTTGCTTGGCTTTCACTTTTTGCCCGCGTGCCACGGTCACTTTTCCCAACTTCACGTACACCGTGAAATAATCTTGGTCGTGCTTGATCATGACCAACTTGTGCATTCCCGGCACATCGGTGATGGCGGCCACTTCGCCTTCGTAAACGGCGCGTACTTCCTCGCCTCGGTTGGTCTGGATGTCAACGCCGTGGTTGTCTATGTAGGCCGTCTTGATAATGGGATGCGACTGACGACCGAAATGACCCGCAATGAAACCCGAGCTGACCGGCCAAGCCAGTTGCGACCGCGAAGCTTCGAACGACGAAGCCGTACTGGCAGCGGCAGACGTTGAAGCCTCCGGCGCGGCCCGGACGGCGGCAGGCTTGCGTGCGGCGGCTCCTTTCCGGGCGGAGGCCAGGGCTTCGCGACGTTCTCTTTCGGCCCGTTCGCGTTCGGCGGCGCGGCGCACCTCCTCGGCAATGACGGCGGCGATGAGGTTTTCCAGCTTCTGAACCGACTCGCGGCGTTCGGCCAGCTCGGCGGAGAGTTCGTTTTCTTTCTGGCTGAGCCGCTCCACCATCTGGTTTTGCTTTTGCTTCAGGGCCAACAAGTTCTTGTTTTCCGAAATCTGTGAAGCCAGCAAGACGCGTTTCTCTTGCTTTTTCTTGTCCAAGGCTACCCGCTGCTGGGCCAACGCCTCGCGGGCCGCTTCGAGTTGCTTGATCTGCTGTTTGCGCGACTCGGAGTATTGTTGCAGGTACTTCATGCGCATGAACATCTCGGTGAAGCTGCCTGCCGAGAAAAGGAACAGCAGTTTGTTGTAGCTGGCCGTATTTTTGGAAGTGGCATAGACCATGGCGGCATACTCGCGTTGCAGGCTGGCGTATTCGGTCTCCATGTTCCAGAGCATTTGGCCGTTCGAGTTGATTTCGCGGTCAAGCAGGGCCATTTCCTCGGTTATCTTGTTGATGAGGCCCTGCCGCGTGGCGATTTGCTCTTGCAATGCGCTGAGTTGGCCCAAGGTGGCGGTTTTCTCGGCTCCGGTTTCTTGCAGAATCCGGTTGGTTTCGGCAATGCGGGCCAAGTTCTGGCGTTTCTCGCGTTCCAGTTGGGCACGGGTTCGCTGGCCGAAAACGGGTACGAAAGAAGCGACTAAGAGCAGGCAGGCCGCAAGCAGCCGACAAAAAGCAGAGGAAAAGACTATTTTGGTGGGTTTAAGCACTCAATATTGTTTAGGTTCAAACATTTTGGGTCTTGCATGGGTGCCGAGCCGTTGGCTGTTAGCTATTGGCTGTTAGCTATTGGCTGTTAGCTATTGGCTGTTAGCTCATCACTGGAGAAAAGAAGAAAGAGCAAAGAAAAAAGAGCGGTTCAAGCCAGAAAAACCCTCTTTTCTCTTTCGTCTTTTCTCTTTTGTCCAGCAATGAAGCAGTCTATTTTCAAACTTATGCAAATATCTGAAAACCAACATCTTACACAACCCCTTTTGCCAATAGCTAATAGCTAATAGCCAACAGCTAACGACTCGACACCTACGCAAGACTATTTTTTATCGTTTTTCCGGCGGGCCGGTGGCGTAAACGGGAACCGCAGTTCCTTGTCGGCGAGGTCGGCCCTGGTGTACTGGATGGTAACCAGCGTATTGTAAATGCCCTGCGCCGACTTGTATTGCAACGAAATGTTGCTGTTGAACGGAAACAGCACGTCGTTGATCAAGGCAAAATTCTCGTAGTCAAGCGTCAGCGAATTATTGGTGGCAGGCTCGATGAACAGTGCCTTGCGCAGTTTCAGGTTGTCAATGCTCACGTAGTTGTCAATCGTCACCGAGTCTTGTTTCTGGCGCAGCAGGTAGTATTCCTTGTCTTTCATCACGCGCAGTTTGTCGCGGTTGTCCTTTGAAATGGGCAAGTTGCCCAGCACGGCCGCTTGGATGATGTCGAACGACAGGTTGAAGTTGAACCGGCGGCCCAAGGCGCGGAAATCGTACACCTCGTAACTGTTGTTGATTCGGTCAATCACGTAGGCCGAGTCGCGGGTGATGAGCACGCGGGCACCCTCCACGCCCAGTTTGCCGATGGACATCCAAATCAGGCTGTCGCGCTTCATTCGCAAATCCACGTTGGCCGTTTGGTTGGCGGCCGCATCCACATACGTGATTTTGGCTTTTGCCTTGAAGTACTGGAACATCACCTCGTTTACGTCCACGCGGGGGTCTTCGTCCGGCTTGGGCGTGTTCTGGACGGGAGTGTTGGTCGGCGGCCGCTTGCCGCAACCCAACACCAAGCACACAATCAGAAAAAATGTCGCGAATCGTTGTAGAACAACCGTCATTAAAAAGTCGTTAGTCTTTGGTTATTAGTCGTTAGTCAAGCAAGCGTTGACCCCGCGCGGCGTTCCCGCTTGTTGCGGGATTTTCAATTTGGGCGATTTTTGCTCGAAACGCCTGGCGCGACTTTTCATCCTTTATAGGGTTCCAAACCCTATAAAGGATTTTCCGTACCACGGCGTTTCAAGCAAAATTTGCCCAAAACGGATAAAGCGGCCGCCGGTTTACTCCAACAACTTCCGCTGGGCTATTTTCTTGTCAATGGTATCGGTGGTTTCGCCTGCTTTCTTGGCTCTCATCCACATCTCCACGGCTTTTTCGGCTTCGCCGAGCTTGTACAGCACGTCGCCGTAGTGTTCCAGAATGGTACCGTTGTCGCCGCTTTTGGCAGCCACTTCCAGGTGCTTCCGAGCCTCCTTATAGTCCTTGAGCATGTACAGCACCCACGCGTGCGTGTCCAGGTAGCTGGCGTTGTCAGGATGCAGTTCCACGAGCCGTTTGCTCATCTGCCGGGCTTTTTCCAGTTTCTGTTTCCGCAACGACAGAAAATAGCTGTAGTTGTTCAGTACGGCGGCATTGTCGGGGTCGTTTGCCAGCACGGCCTCGTAGGCCGCGTCAGACCGTTCGTATTCGCCGTTGCCGTTGTAGGCATCGCCGAGCATGGCATTGTATTCGTTGAGCAGTTTGTCGTCGCTAAGGGCCTTCGCCTTGGTTCGGGAACAGTTCCAACGCCTGTTCCGAATGCTTGATGAGGCTGTCGGACTGGCCGAACTCCGCGTCGAGCCGCAGCAGGCTGCTCCAGACTTCGTAAATAGAGTTGTCGAGGCGAATGGCTTTGCTGTACACGCCACGGGCTTTTTCCTTCTGGCCCGTCAAGGCGAGCAAATCGCCGTAGATGGCATTGGCCTTTGCATCGTTGGGATGCGCCTTTACAATCACACCCGCGAAATCAAGGGCTTTTTGCCGGGCCGTTTCGTTTTGCTGCGACTGAATGTAGCTAACCAAAATCTGCACCTTGATGGATGCGTCTAACGACGGCTCGGCAAAGGCTTTCTCCACCTCGCGGTCGGCTTCGGCGGTCTTGCCCTGCTGCCGGTAAATGTCCGACAAAATCAACCGCGCCTGCGGGCTGGCCTCGCTGCCGACGGCCACTTTTTCGAGGAGCGGCACGGCATCGGCGGTGCGTTTGTTGGCCGTGTAGATTTCGGCCAGCAGCAAGGCGTAGCGGGGGTCGTCTGGGAAAGCCTGCACCAGCTTCTTGCCTTCGTTGATGGCTTCGTTCAGGCGATTGGTTTTCAGGTAAATCTGCTGTTTTTGGCGGCTCACTTCTTCGGTCACGCCCACCCGCTTCTCAATTTGCTCGTAGGCGTTCAGTGCGTCGTCGTAGCGGCCTTGTTGCAAGTGCAGGTTCGCCATTTCCACGTAGGCATCCGGCTCGTTGGGGGTCAGTTTCACCAGTTCTTGGTACGTCTTGACGGCCTGCGCATACTTGCGGTCACGGGCGTAAAGGTCGGCCAGCAGCGTGTAATAGTATTTGTTGTTGGGGTTGAGCCGAACAGATTTCTCGGCGTAGGGAACGGCCGCCTGGAAGTTCTTGGTCTTGCCCACGGCTTGGGCCATGGCGTAGTTGGCACCGGCGTTTTCGGCGTTGATTTCCAGCGACTTCTGGAAATAATCCACCGCTTTGGTGTAGTTGTCGAGCAGGAAGAACTTCATGCCCTCGGTGAAGTAGTATTCGGCTTGGGCAAGCTCTGTATAGCGATGCGCGTCGTCACGGCTGCGGCGATTTTTTTGTGCAACAGCCGGAACCAATAACAACAGGCAGACCGTCGCTGCGGCCAACCGAAAGGTACGGAGGAACATCTTCAAGACCGGTATGGATACGCCTTTGGGTTGCCAAAAACCGTTCCGCAGTCGGTACGGCGTTTTGCCAAGTCAAGGCCAATGACCAAAGATACAACAACTTCCACAAAAGTAACGAACCGCACGCGGCATTTCATATATTTTCGGCTCAACAGATGCGGGATTCTCGGTGCGAAAGGCCAGCCGTCTTTCGCAACATTTGCGCTGCCGCTGTGGCGACAAATACAAAAAGCCTGTGTTTCTTTGCGGATGCGTTGACAAAACCAACGGCGCGGCCCTGTTGTTTTGAACAAAACACAGGAGGAATGCGGAAACGAAAAAGGCGTTTTAAGCAATTTTTGCCCAAAACGTGAACGACTCAAGACTAACGACCCAAGACTCAAGACCAAATATGAATATCGGCGACCGAGTAAGGCTGATCCACGGGCGGGAAGAAGGCGTGATTGTCGGCTTCACGCGTGACAACCTGATAGAAGTCGAAATCGAAGACGGGTTTCGGATACCGGTGGTGCGTTCGGAAATCGTGGTGGTTTCGCCGGAAGAAGCGGCCCGTTTCCGTCGCGACGAAAGTGCCGAAACCGCCAGCCCCGCCAAGCCGCGCAGCACCGACGCACTGGCCGAACACGGCGTGTACTTGGCCTTTGTGCCCGTGAACGACACGACGCTGGCCCTGTACCTGCTCAACAACACCGATTTCGACATGCCTTACACGCTGGGGCAAGAGCAAAACGGCCGCTACCAAGCCTTGAAAGGCGGCACGCTGGGCCGCAAGTCGTCGGTGAAAGTGGACGAGTATGGTATAGGCCAGTTTGAAAACTGGGGCGTTTTTGTGTGGCAGGCTTTGTACTTCCGCGAAGGAATGCCCACCTTGCGGCAACCCGAAACGCAACGCGTGCGATTCCGGGCCAACACGTTTTTCAAAAACAAGACCAAGGCTCCGCTGCTCGGCAAAGACGCGCATTTGTTCCAGTTGGACGCAGCCACAACAACGCAACCCGTAGCCGTGCAGCCGGAAAAGATTGTGGAAAGTTGGGAAAACAACCGCAGCAATACTGTTGCCAGCAGCAAAGCCCAAACACAGCCCGTGGCTCGCCCGGCCGCCGAGGTTGACTTGCACATTGAGCGGCTCACCAACCAACTCATCGGCTTGGCAAACGCCGACATGCTGCGCATCCAGCTTGAAGCCTTCGAGAAGGCCCTTGACGGAGCGGTGGCGCACGGCATGGGCAGCATTACGTTCATTCACGGCGTGGGCAACGGCACGCTGCGCACCGAAATCCACCGCCGCCTGAGCAGGCACATACACGTGAAGTTTTACGAAGACGCGCAAAAGGAGAAATTCGGCTACGGCGCCACCAAAGTGACGTTGAAATAGTCGTAAGACGTAAGTCATAAGTGGCAGGTGCGTTTTGGGCAAAATTTGCCCAAAACGTCGAGTTGTCTTGAATCGCGGATGAGCCTTCTGGCAAACTGTTGCGTCAAGTCTGGAGCGACGCATCCGTGTAATCCGCTTCATCCGTGAGAATCCGCGATTCAGACAAAAACCGTTTTAAGCAATTTTTGCCCAAAACGCAGTTTGTCTAAATCATGCATTTGCCGGATTAAAGGATTACCTCGGTTGAAAAAGAGAATTATGTTAATCTTTGGCTCAATTCGGGTTTCAAGTTAATGTGTAAATTGGGGCAAAAAAGCCATGCTGGTTCGTATTGATGAAATCGTTGACGACCGACTTTGTTACGAG
>JALOMD010000421.1 GCA_025455595.1 Cytophagales bacterium
TGGGGCCAGCCTTGGCATTGACCCCAAGCCGCGCAAAGACGATTTCTTGATGCTCCAATTCCGTGTGACGCACCAGCTTTTTCAGCTTTTTCGCTATACGTCCTACCTGAAAAGAAAATAAAATTTCATTTGCCGCCAGCGTTTCGGCAACGGCTTGCGTCTTGGCAAAAAACAACAAAAACCAAATTCCACACTATGAAAACCATGCCTCGCTCCTTTGCCCGTTTCTGCTGCCTGTTTGGGGCAGTCGTCTTGACTTGGCTCGTCTCCGGCTGTGAGCCGGAAACCATCCCTGCTCATATCAATGCAGAAAGTTTGTTTACACTAAAGGTGGGCCGAATAATCGAACGCGGAGACCCTTATTTTGCAACGGCCGGCCAAAACAACCACTACATAGTTGTAGGAGACGCAACCGGAAAGATGATTGATTTCAAGGAACTAAAGCCCCAAACGGTTTTCACGTTTGAAATACCTGATGGTTTTTCCGGAAACGAACTTACTGTTTCGTACTTAGTTCGTTCACCTAAACGCTACTATAGTTTGTATAGCAACCGGAACGTCCCTGTAGGCAGCACTTGGGCAATAGGTACGTCGAATGCAGACAGCCTGCCGCCAAAACCTGCTCCTCACCGGGCCAATCTGACTTTTGCCAATGTTCCCAACGGCGTAGCTTCTGTATCATCGTCTTCAGACCTTCGGTACATCCCTGATGTAAAGCCTAACACCGAATATCCGGTGACGCTTCCGCGCACCACTGGCAATGATTTTTGGCTCAGGATGGAATTTACAGACAAAAGGCCCGTTCGGTTCATCCGAATGCAAAACGTGGAAGCTGGCAAAAATTACACGGTTGACCTATCCAAGTTCGAGGGGGGTGTCATCAAAAACGTGAGGCTGAAAGAACCTATATCGGTTGAGTGGCAATGGATAAGGGCTACGAAAGGTGAACAAGAACACAACATACTGATGACAGAGTATGGGCTGGAAAGAAAATCAGTCAGCAGTTTCACAATCGAATACCCCAACGATACCTTCAACAGCTTTAACATGACTGCATACCTGCTAAAATATCTTCCTGAGAACAATTCCGCCAGTGATGATCAACACAATGTGTCCGGAGTATTCAAAGACATTCCCGAAACCTTGCCAATGGTGGAAGCGGATTTTCAGGTGAGACAAAACGCGAACGGGAATTTCAGGATGACTACAACCGGGGATTACGATTACTACCTTGTACAATCACACAGCTACAACAGCAACGGTTCTCTGCTCTGGACTATGACAGGCAAGTCACAATCTGATATTTCTTTCGGATTTCCTGAAGTTCCGACCCAAATACTTTCAAAGTCGGATTTTCAACTGAAAATCGGAACAGTGACGATGGCTGAATTTAGCAACATCAAATCTTATGAAGAATATCTTGAAACGACGTTGGCCGAAAAACCCATCCCTACAACAGGCTTCTACTATTCGGCTTACCGAACAAAAAATCTGAGATAGGAGGCGTTTTGGGCAAAATTTGCCCAAAACGCCTTTAGCAATCCATTTTGCCTTTACTCGAATCGCTTCCGAAACCCAGCTACGATTTGCCCGAAAACCCAGACCTGCCACATATCATTGCCCGATGCGCCAAAGGCGACGAAAGTGCCATGAAACAGCTCTACCGGCACTTTCACGGGTATGCTTTGTCGGTATGTCTGGCGTTTTCGGAGAACCGCGACGATGCGGTGGAAATCATGAACGACGGTTTCCTGAAGGTTTTCAAACACCTGAACACCCAACGCGAACCGGCGGCCCTGACCGGCTGGTTGCGCCGCATCATGGTGAACACGGCCATTGACCACTACCGCCGCAACAGCAACCAGCGACTGAACAAACCGCTCGAAAAAGCCCGCCACCAAGCCACGCCAGACTACGGTGAAGACGCGGTGTACGCCCAGCTATCGGCCGACGAAATCATGAACGCCGTGCAGCTTTTGCCTGCCACTTACCGCTTGGTGTTCAGTTTGTACGTCATCGAAGGATACAGCCACAAGGAAATCGCCGAGCAGTTGGCCATCGCCGAAAGCACCTCGCGTGCGCACCTGAGCGAAGCCAATGCCCGCCTGCGCCAATTGTTGACCTCAAAAGCCCGTAACGCCGATGCCTGAAAGCGAAGACGACAGCCGTTTGCACGATTTGGTGCGCCGAGCCGCCCGCCAACAACCTGCCTACGACAAGGCCGACTGGGAAGCCATGCGCCGCAAACTGCACGATAAGAATCCCCGGCGGCCGGGCGGCTGGTGGGCTGGGCTGTTCGCTTTGCTATTCGTTGGCGGACTGACGTGGTTGGTCGAAAACGCAGGAAGCGGCACCAATCCGACTGAAAACACGCAAGTAGCCGCCCGGCCCAAAGCCGCCGGCCAGCCGCAATCCGTTGCTTCGCAAATTCCCGAAAAATTGCCCAAAACGCTGGCACCGCCCTCGGAGGGAACGGCGCATCGAACGCTGCCGTTGCGTAGGTTGCAAAAGCAGCCGTCTGATTCGACCGGAGAACGCCAAACGATGTTCAATTTACAGATTTCCACTGTAGCGGATAGGAATTTTACCGTGCCGACTGATTGGTTTTTGGAATCTTTGCTGCCCAAATCTCTGACTACAGGTTCGCTTTCGGGCGTGGTTGTTTTGAAGCCGAACGACTGGGTGGAGCGGGACATCCGGCGGCGATTGGAACAGCGGGTCTTCGGGCCGGATTCGACCACGAGCCGGGCTTTGGAACGCAACAAGAACCGCTGGCGCAACGTGGTCATTGTGTGCGATTTCACATCAAGCATGTACCCGCATGCCACCGAATTGTTCGCTTGGCTGGAACAGAACCGCCGCAACCGCTACATCAAAGGGGCGGTGTTTTTCACCGATTGCGACAGCACGGGCCGCGAAACGCACCGTGGGGGCAATCCGGGGCAACTTTACACGGTGCGCAACTGGCGAGAGACCGACATTCTCCCTATTTTCATTGCTGCTTCGCGGAACACTTTGGGCAACATAGGCCTTGCCGAAAACGACTTGGAGGCTGTTTTGCACGCCCAACGGCAGTTTCCAGAGGCCGAATCCTTCGTATTGATTGCCGACAACAGCAGTCCGGTCAAGGACATGCACTTGCTGGCGCAAATCAAGAAGCCGGTACGCGTCATGCTGTGCGGAGCCAACAAATACGACTTGAAAACGGCCATCCAGCCCGACTACTTGAAAATCGCCGCCGCCACGCACGGCTCGTTGCACACACTGACGACCGATTTGCCAGACGTAACCAAAATTAAAAGGGGGACGAAAATCCGGTTTGGAGAACATACGTACCGCTACCGGCGCGGACGTTTTGTGCAGAGGAGGTGAAGCGTTTTGGGCAAAAACTGACAAATCCCGCATTTGGCGGGAATGCCCGAAACGCTTGTAGCACAACATTCATGTTGTGACGGGCTACACGGACAGCCGCGTCACTGCGTCCGGTCACAACATGAATGTTGTGCTACTGACGCGCCAAGGCCAGCACCTCGTCGGCAATGCGTTCGGCGGCATCAGGGCGGCCGAGGCGACGGATATTGGCGGCCAGATATTGGCATTGTTCGGGGTTAGACAGCAGATTCAATGCTGTCTCCACCAGTTTTTCGGACGCTTCGCCGTCTTTGACGAGCAATGCGGCGTTTTCCTGCACCAAGGCTTGGGCATTTTGCGTCTGGTGGTCTTCGGCCACATTGGGCGACGGCACCAAAATAGCCGGTTTGCCCGCCAAGCAAAGTTCGGAAATGGACAATGCCCCGGCCCGCGAAACCACCACATCGGCGGTGGCGTAAGCCAAGTCCATCTCGCCTACAAAGGCCATGACACGGATATTCTCAGCGGCAGCCGTTTGCACGGCCCGCCAACATTCGTCGTACTGGGTTTTGCCAGTCTGCCAAATCACCTGCAACGGCTCATTCTTGAGGCGGTCAACAGCCGCCCGCATGGCCCGGTTCAGCGTACCGGCCCCCAAGCTGCCGCCAATCACGAGCAGCGTAGGCACGTCGCTGCGCAGGTTGAAGTGCGCCAATGCGTCGGGGCGTTTTTCGTCAGCGGAGAGAATGTCTTTGCGAACGGGATTACCCGTCAAGACGATTTTTTCGGCAGGGAAGAAGCGTTCCATGCCCGGATAGGCTACGCAAATGCGCCG
>JALOMD010000422.1 GCA_025455595.1 Cytophagales bacterium
CATCGCCTTCGCCGACAACAACGCCCTCGGCGGCGTGGTCGGGCTGACGCACAGCTACGTGCGGCTGTTTTTCGGGCGGCGTTTCCGCCTCGGCTTCCGTGTCCCAATTATTGACCGGAGGAAATGAGCGGGGGGCAGGGGGCAGGGAGTAACAAGCGTTTTGGGCAATTTTTGCTTAAAACGCCTCTGCCCCACGCCCCTGCCCCCTGCTCTCTGCCCCATGCCCCTGCCCTCTGCATTTTTTCCTACCTTTGCGCCGTTTTGCGTCACGCGCAATCCGCCTGCCGATGTCACGCAAGCATCCGCACTTTTTTATGGGACGCGCATTTGAATTTCGCAAGGCCAGAAAAATGAAACGTTGGGGCATGATGGCCAAAACGTTCACCAAAATCGGCAAGGACATCGTGATTGCCGTGAAGGCGGGCGGCTCTGACCCCACCACCAACTCGCGGCTGCGGGCCATCATGCAAAACGCCAAGGCCGTAAACATGCCCAAAGACAACGTGGAGCGGGCCATCAAACGGGCGGTTTCCAAAGACGAGGCCGACTACAAGGAAATGGTTTACGAAGGCTACGCGCAGCACGGCGTGGCGGTGCTGGTGGAATGCACCACCGACAACCCCACGCGCACGGTGGCAAACGTGCGCAGCTATTTCAACAAGTGCGGCGGCAGCCTCGGCACATCGGGCATGTTGGACTTTATCTTTGAACGCAAGTGCGTGTTCAAAATCGCCGCCGACCCGAAGATTGACGTGGAAGAACTGGAACTGGAGCTGATTGACTACGGAGCGGACGAGATCTTCGTGGACGAAGAAGCCGGGTTAGTCAACATCTACGGCGAGTTCACGGCGTTCGGGGCGTTGCAGAAACACTTGGAAGAACGCGGCTTCGAACTGAAAGGGGCCGACTTTGAACGCATCCCCAACGACACCAAGCAACTCACCGAAGAGCAAGCCGCCGACGTGGACAAGCTGATTGAAAAACTGGAGGAAGACGAAGACGTGCAGAACGTGTATCACAACATGGGGTGACGGCGTTTTGGGCGATTTTTACGGAATTTGTCCATCCGTCCACTTATGGAGCATCTGTTCGACTCTTTTCTTGAGATTGACTTTTCTTTTTGGTTAGGCATTTCGCTTTGCAATAGATTTGCCAAACAGAATCGCGTGTTTTCTTCGCGCCCTTGCGTCTTGGCGGCGGAGAACAAACCGCAAGGGCGCAGCAGATGCAAGGAAATCTCGCAACAAGCAACCAAAGCGAAAGTCCTATTGGTATTCTCTGCGCATACTTGTCAGCAGTGGCCGGCTTTCAACAATACACTTACGCCCCGACTGACGGCGTCCGCCAAGAATCGTCCGATCACATCGCCAAAAACGGCGTTACAGCAAGGTTTTGAGCGGTCGGGCGAAATGCGCAGAAACAGGGTGTATGTTGCGCGGTGTTTTTTGTATATTTGTCTTGTTTGTAAAACCGGGAAAACATGGAAACAAAAGCCAAGGCCAAAAAGACCGAATCAATCACTCTGGAAGTAACCAAGGCTCAGATGAGGATGCTGAAAACCTTATTGCGGGAATCCGGCATCGCCGTGGCAGAATTGAAAAAAACGACCGATACGAAAAAGCTGACTGCAACCACAGGCGGTGGCTTGCGAAAGTCCGTAGTGGTCAAGGGCAAACACAAGCCTACGGATCGTCCAGGTGACTTCTTGGCAAAAGGCGGGCCAGTCAAGTTTAAATTTTCCACCTTTGAGCAACTGCGCAAGTCGGCATGGCGAAAAGGCGAATAATAGTTTGCGATTCCAATGTGTTCTTCGAATACTTCCGAGGCGACAAGCGGACGGTTGACGTTCTGTATGAAATCGGCTACGACGATTTATACTTGACGGCCGTGACCGTTGCGGAAACGTACCACGGCATGCACAAGAAAGAAAAGCGGCGCACGACCGAGGAAATTAACCGCTTCAACCTGCTACATATTGACGCAACGGCGTCGGCGAAGTTCCTTGACCTGATGCTCGGATACTATGACAAGGGTTTGTCTGTACCCGACGGATTGATAGCCGCCACCTGTCTCACCCACAAGGCCAAGTTGTTCACCCTTAACAGGAAGGATTTCGACTTCATCAAAGGAATCAAGTTTTTCGACCCATGACCAAAGCCCAGGTAGCCGAGTATGTTGAATACCAAACCCATGAAATCGCAATCATCGAAGCGTATCGCCCAAGTAAAGAAGCAGTTGAGAGATATTTTGATTTCTAAGGGGATTGCCGATGAACAGGAAATCCAGAACAGGATTGAGGATTACCTGAATCCGAAGCGGGATTTGCTTTTGGAGGTTGACCCCATCAAAGACCGCGTGTACCCTGACTTGGACGGGATGTTGAGGAGCATGAAGGAAATCGTGAGGCGAAGCAGAGAAAACGAGAAATGAAAAGTTGCCCGATCCGGGGTCGAAAAAATAAAGGCGATTAGAACAAAAAAGCCGCTCAAATGAGCGGCTTTTTCTTTTGTGCCGAAGGCGAGAGTCGAACTCGCACAAGGTTACCCTCGCACGCCCCTGAAACGTGTGCGTCTACCAGTTCCGCCACTTCGGCAAAGCGTGGTGCGAATTAACGGAAAATTTTCAAACCGCGCAAGACCCTTGAAAAAAGTCTTGCGTCTTGGGTCTTTAGTCTTGAGTGAACGGGACGTTTCGCAGCCATTCGGCTGTTCACTCGTTTTGGGCAATTTTTGCCTAAAACGCCACTGACCACTTATGACTTATGACTTGCGACTAATCACTTACCCCACCGCCACATTCTTGTACTGCATCCGGTACAGTTGGGCGTAGTAGCCGTTTTGGGCCAGCAGTTCGTCGTGGGTGCCTTGCTCTTTGATTTCGCCCTTGTCCATGACAATGATGCGGTCGGCGTTTTGGATGGTGCTGAGGCGGTGGGCAATCACAATGGAGGTGCGGCCTTTCATCAGTTTCTGCACGGCCTCGCCGATCATCTCCTCCGTCTCGGTGTCCACCGACGAAGTGGCCTCGTCCAGCACAATGATGCGCGGGTCATAGACCAAGGCCCGCACGAACGAAATCAACTGCCGCTGCCCCACCGACAGCGTGGCACCGCGTTCCATCACATTGTAGTCGTAGCCGCCGGGCAGCCGCTCGATGAACGTATGCGCCCCCACCAGTCGCGCGGCTTCGGTCACTTTCTCGAACGGAATGTCGGGGTTGCCGAGTGTGATGTTATTTAAAATCGTGTCGGAAAACAGGAACACGTCTTGCAGCACCACGCCGATTTGCCGCCGCAAGGCACTGAGTTCGTATTCCTTCAAGTCCACGCCGTCCACGCGGATGTGGCCTTGGTTGATGTCGTAGAAGCGGCTCAACAGGTTGATGACCGACGACTTGCCCGCCCCCGTCGCCCCGACCAACGCGACGGTTTCGCCCGCTTTCACCGCGAACGAAATGCCGCGCAGCACGTAGTTCTCGTCGTTGTAGGCAAACCACACGTTGTCGAACGTCACTTCGCCCGCAATTTTGGCGGGTTCCAGTCGGCCTTCGTTGGGAATGAACTCGGTGCTATCGAGCAGTTTCACGATGCGTTCGGTACTGACGATACCCATCTGCAAGGTGTTGAACCGGTCGGCAATCATGCGCAGCGGACGGAAAAACATGGAAATGTACATGATGAAGGCTATCAGCGTGCCCAGCGTAATGTCTTCGGCCAGTACGCCGCGTGCCCCGTACCACACCAGCAGGCCCGTGCAGCCCGCCGCAATCACCTCGGCCACCGGGAAATAAACCGAGTAGTACAGCACCGATTTCAGGTTGGCCCGGCGGTGCTCGCGGTTTATCTCGACGAATTTCTGGTATTCGGTCTGCTCGCTGTTGAAAATCTGCACGATGCTCATGCCCGTGATGTGCTCCTGCACGAACGAGTTGAGGTTCGACACGGCGGTGCGCACTTCGTTGAACGACTCCTTCACCTTCTCTTTGAAAACATACGTGCTCAAGAACATGAACGGCAGGATGGACAGGCTCACCAGCGTCAGCCGCCAGTCGGTGTAGAACATGATGGCCAAGATGACCACGATTTGCAGCAAGTCGCCGGCAATGGCGGCCAGCCCTTCGCTGAACACATCGGCCAGTGTCTCGATGTCGGAAATGGTGCGCGTGACGAGCCGGCCGATGGGCGTGTTGTCGTAAAACTTGAGGCGCAAGTCGAGCAGGTGGCGGTAGAGCTTGATGCGGATGTCGCGGATCACGTTTTGCCCCAGCCAGCCGGACA
>JALOMD010000423.1 GCA_025455595.1 Cytophagales bacterium
GTCAGTGGACAGTCGTCAGTGCGTCCCGACTTGTCGGGACGGCTTTTAGCCCTGAAAGGGCGGAATACTTCAGCACCGGGCATCGCCCTGTGGAAAGGGCATCGCCCGGTGGAACCGACGCACACCGGCGTTTTGGGCAATTTTTGCCCAAAACGCCGGCCGTCAATCCGATTGACACTCAGGGCTACGTGGTGCAGTCTGTTTGCAAGTAAAGATAATCTTCGCCAACATTGCAACCCAAACGCAGACCCGCCGTTTTTTGATTGTGCAAGGCCTTGGTTAGCATCGCTATCCGAATGCCTTTGGCTGCAATGGCGGCGTTTCAGGCGTGACGCACAGGCTGAAAGCCTGTCCCGACCACGCCCAGTGCGTGGCAGGCGTGTCGGGGCATTTGCTACATACCGTTTTGAGCAAAAAACGCCCAAAACGCCATTCATAATTCTGAATTCTAAATTAAAATCGTACTTCAAGACATGTTTCCTTCCGTTAATCCGACCCAGACCGCCGCTTGGCGTGCCCTTGCCGAACACGCGGCACAAGCCCGCAGTCGCCAAATCAAGGATTTGTTTGCCGCCGACCCGGAGCGTTTCAATAAACATTCGTTGCGTTTTGAGGAAATGTTGGTGGATTTTTCCAAAAACAGCATCACCGACGAAACGACGACTTTGCTCAGGCAACTGGCCGAAGAGTGCCGCCTGCCCGATGCTATCAAGGCCATGTTCGGCGGCGAGGCCATCAACGTCACCGAGGGCCGCGCCGTGCTGCACACCGCCCTGCGCAACCGCGCCAACACGCCCGTCTATGTAAACGGCCGCGATGTGATGCCCGAAGTGAACGAAGTGCTGCGGCGCATGGAAGCATTTTCGGATAAAATCACCAGCGGCGAATGGAAAGGTTACACGGGCAAGGCCATCACCGACATTGTGAACATCGGCATCGGCGGCTCGGACTTGGGGCCGGTGATGGTGACCGAGGCCCTGCGGCCGTATTGGAAGCCGAACCTGCGCGTGCATTTCGTCTCGAACGTGGACGGCACGCACATCGCCGAGACGCTGAAACGGGTGAACCCCGAAACCACGCTGTTCATGGTGGCTTCCAAGACGTTCACCACGCAGGAGACGATGGCAAACGCCCACACCGCCCGCCGCTGGTTTTTGGACGCGGCCCGCGACGAAGCCGCCGTGGCCAAGCATTTCGTGGCCCTTTCGACCAACGCCAAGGACGTGGCGAAATTCGGCATTGACACGGCCAATATGTTCGGGTTCTGGGACTGGGTGGGCGGCCGGTATTCGCTGTGGTCGGCCATCGGGCTTTCGATTGCGTGCGTGGTCGGTTTCGACCGTTTCCGCGAACTGCTGGAAGGTGCCCACGCCATGGACGTGCATTTCCGCGACACGCCGTTTGAGCAGAACATTCCCGTCACGCTGGCCTTGCTCGGCGTTTGGTACAACAACTTTTTCGGGGCGCAGAGCCATGCCATTTTGCCCTACGACCAGTATCTGCACCGCTTCGCGGCGTATTTCCAGCAGGGCGACATGGAAAGCAACGGCAAATACGTGGACCGCACCGGCCAACCTGTTGATTACCAGACCGGCCCGGTCATTTGGGGCGAGCCGGGCACCAACGGCCAGCACGCGTTTTACCAACTCATCCACCAAGGCACCAAGCTCATCCCCGCCGATTTCATCGCCCCGGCGGTGAGCCACAATCCCATCGGCAGCCACCACGCCATGCTGCTTTCCAACTTTTTTGCCCAAACCGAGGCGTTGATGCGCGGCAAAACCGAGGCCGAGGTGCGCGAGGAGTTTGTCAAAGCGGGCAAAACCGAAGCCGAATTCGCCGCTTTGGTGCCGTTCAAGGTGTTCGAGGGCAACCGGCCGACGAATTCCATCTTGGTGCGGCAAATCACGCCGCGTACGCTGGGCAGCTTAATCGCCCTGTACGAACACAAGATTTTTGTGCAAGGCGTGATTTGGAACATCTACAGTTTCGACCAGTGGGGCGTGGAACTGGGCAAGCAACTGGCCAACAAGATTTTGCCAGAATTGGAAGGCGAAAATCCGGTCAATTCCCACGATTCGTCCACCAACGGACTGATTAATGCGTACAAACGGATGCGTAATATTTAGCGGATTATTGCTGTAACTTTTTTGTAGCGTTCTGGTTTTCAATGTATTGCCTTCGGTCGGCTGTTTTGTGGCGTTTCGCAAAACAGCCGATTTTTTATTTTGTATTTGCAAGTTCATGTTCATATTTGCGGCAGTTTTTTTAACACCTAAAAACCAGTAGAAATGAGAAAGATTTTATTAGCCGCCGCATTTGCAAGCATGGCATGGGCTGCCAACGCCCAAACCGACCAAGGCCGTCTGTTCGTCAACGGTGCGCTTTCGGTAAGTTCCCAAAGCGTGGAACGCGATGACGACGAAAGACGAAGTGATTTTACTTTTGCTCCCGCCGTCGGTTATTTCATCGCTGACCGCTTTGCGCTGGGCCTGGGCCTGAATCTCTCGACCAGCCGCAGCGAAGACACCAACGGCAACACCCGAGTCGTTAGCTCCACCAGCGGATTTTCCATTGCCCCGTTTGCGCGATACTACGTGCCTACGGCTAATGAAAAATTCCAATTCTTCGCGCAGGGAACGTTTGCGTTCGGCTCCAACCGGAACAGGGTTCGGACGGAAACGCCAAACAGCACCGTAACAGTGGACGGCAACCCGACCCGCACGTTGGATTTCTCGATTTCGCCCGGCTTCGCCTACTTCCCGTCCGACCACTGGGCGTTGGAACTGCGTTTTCGTGGGTTTTACATCAACAGCGTCAACCCGGACGGCAACGACAACAACCGCACGGAAGTCGGCCTGAACGTAAACTCCTTGGCACCATCACTGGGCTTGAGCTATTTCTTCTGACAGCAACCACAATGTTTTCCAAAGCCGCCTGTTTCCGGGCGGCTTTTTTTGTTTCTTTGAACGAAATAGCGTTTTGAGCAATTTTTGCCCAAAACGGCACCGGCTGAAGCATGTGCTACCATTTACTGGCGCAAGCGTCCGCTTGTGCTTTTTGTTTTGACCAGCATCCGCTGGTCGCAAACCGGTAGGTTTGCAAAAACGGATGTCAACGGAAGCGGAAGACAACAACAAGCGTTTTGGGCAAAAATCGTTCAAAACGTCTTTCACATATTGCGCCTCAGCGTGGTATCGTCCTTTGCAAACCTACCGGTTTGCGACCAGCGGACGCTGGTCAAGGCTTCGGCATCACGCCGAGGCGTGACGCCAGTTTTACAGTCAGTTTTACAAAAGCGTTTTGGGCAAAAAATGCCCAAAACGCCAGCCTGCAACCTTGAACCTGCAACTTTCAACCTGAAATTCGTACTTCAAAATGCTGCGCCGATACATTGCTCGCATCTACGAAACCTGCCCGTTGGTGTCTGCCTTCGATACGCCTTGGGCCATCACTGGTGCGGCCGCCGAACTGATGCGCCAACTGTTGCAAACGCTTGGCGGCGAGTACGTTATAAACGATGGCGTGGCCCTGCACCGCGACTGTGTGATTGAAGACGGCGCAGTGCTAAAACCGCCTGTGATAGTGTCGGCGGGGTGTTTTGTGGCGGCCCATGCGTACTTGCGCGGCGGCGTGTTTTTGGCTCCGAGCGTCACCGTAGGGCCGGGCTGCGAGGTGAAGTCGAGCTTTGTGTTTGCGGGCAGTGCGTTGGCCCATTTCAACTTCGTGGGCGACTCGCTGGTGGGCGAAAACGTGAACATGGAAGCCGGGGCCGTGCTGGCCAACCACTTCAATGAACGGACGGACAAACGTATTTTCGCAAGCTGGAACGGCCAAGTGATAGACACCGGCGCAACCAAGTTCGGTGCCCTCGTCGGTGACGGCACGCGCATCGGTGCCAACGCCGTCACCGAACCCGGCACGCTGTTGTTACCGAAAACAGTAGTGGCCCGATTGGAGTTAGTAAAAGGCTCCCTCCCGGCCTCCCCCCAAGGGAGAGGGGAAAAGATTTCAGAATTCGGAGGGCGGATTGCGGAGTGAGTAGGCAGTGGCGTTTTGGCCGATTTTTGCCCAAAACGCCGCCTTAGTCGTGGCGACCTGTCCCGACTTGTCGGGATGACTGAGGCTTCGCCTCACGTGGATTTGTGTACAGGGTCATGCCACGACTATCTTTCCGGGATTTGTGTACAGGGTCATGCCACGACTATCTTTCCGTGCCGTAAAGTTTTAGCCGATTTTTATCCAAAATGCTCCTTCACAGTCGTGGGATAGTCGTGGCATGACCCGGAAAACGGCCACGATTAGTTTCATCTCAGTCATCCCGACAAGTCGGGACAGGTCGCCACGACAAGGCGCGTTTTAGGCAAAAATTGCAAAATCCCGCAACTGCCTGTCCCGACCATGCCCCCGACCAATCGGGGCAGGCTTTCGGCTTGCCTGCCACGCACTCGGCGTGGGCAGGCGTGTCGGGAGCGGGAACGTTCAGAACAATCAACCATTCGACAATACAACCATTCAACCTATGATTACCATCATCGGAGCCGGCGTGGCCGGACTCACCTGCGCCCACTATTTGCACCGGCACGGCATTCCCTTTACGATTTTGGAAGCTTCGGATGCCGTCGGCGGCCGCGTGCGCACCGACGTTGTGGACGGCTTTCGGCTGGATCGTGGTTTCCAGATTTTCCTGACCTCGTACCCCGAAGCCAAACGCATCCTCGACTACGACGCACTGCAACTGCGGGCTTTCAAATCGGGGGCTTTGGTGCGGCTCGGCGGGCGGTTGCACGCCATGCCCAATCCGCTCAAACATCCGCTGTCGGCACCGCAGGCGTTGCTGGCTCCGGTCGGTTCGTTGGGGGACAAATTGAACATATTGCGGCTGAGTACGCAAGTGAAAGGCATTGATGATGAGGCGTTTGCGCACGAAGCCGAATCCGCCACCACCGTGTCGTACCTGAGCGGCTTTGGCTACAGCGAAAAGATGATCCGGCGGTTTTTCCAGCCGTTCTTCAGCGGTGTTTTCTTGGAAAAGGAACTACGTACCCGCGATGGTTTCTTTCGTTTTCTTTTCAAGCAATTCGCCACCGGCGATGCGGTTTTGCCAACTGCTGGCATCCAAGCCATTCCCGAACAATTGGCCGTCCAACTGCCGCCGGGTAGCATTCGCTTGAATGCGTCGGTGCAGGCCGTAGAAGGCCGTATGGTTCGGTTGCAAAACGGCGAAGCCATTGAAAGCGAGGCGGTTGTGGTTGCCACTGATGCCGCTGGCGCGGCCCGTTTGCTCGGCCAGCCGGAAGTGAAGTTCAACGCCACCGAATGTCTGTACTTCGCCGCCACGGCCTCGCCGCTGCCGCAACCCATGCTGGCCCTCAACGCCGACAACGACGGAGTGGTGAACCACGTGGCCGTGCTTACCGACGTGGTGCCGGAATACGCCCCGGCGGGACAGGCGTTGATTTCGGCCAACGTGGTGGGCGAAAGCGGCTTGCCGGAAGCGGAGTTGGCCGCTCAAGTGCAACGCGAACTGACGCAGTGGTTCGGCTCGGCAGCGGCAACTTGGCGGCATTTGCGCACCTACCGCATTCCGCACGCCTTGCCGCAGTATTTCCCGGATTCGTCGCCTGCGTTGCCGCTGAAAATCAACGACTTCACCTACCGCTGCGGCGATTACACGGCGTATCCGTCGCTGAACGGGGCGATGCGGTCGGGGAGGGAAGTGGCGGAACAATTGGTGTTGGGTCGTTTTGGCAGATGAGCAACTACTCTTACGCAACGTTTTGAGCAAATCTTGCCTAAAACGCCATTTAGCCCTGAAAGGGCGTGATATTTCAGCACTAGGCATCGCCCGGTGGAACCGACACACCACAGCGTTTTGGGCAAAAATTGCCTAAGAGACTGTTTGAGTTAATTTTTCGGGCTGCAAAGGCGGCTTTTCGGCTGCGACTTCGCCGTTTTCTCGGCCCGTAGCCTCCGGCTACGCCCCTCGAAAACGGCTCGCCTCGCGCAAAAATCCGCTCTTTTCGCCTCCGAATAATTAACTCAAACCGTCTCTAAAACGCCGCTGTCCCCGGCTTCAGCCAAGACTCAATACTAAAGACCCAAGACTAACTCATTTCTGCGTCCATGCGGCCAGTTCCATGAGCCACGCCACGCCGAGGTGAATGGCTACGCCGCCCCAGATGTTGCGACTGTACAAGGCCAGCACGCCCAGAATGTAACCGCCGAACACCGAGCCGACGGTTTCGCCCAGCGGCTTGCCGAAATGCAAGAACGCGTAGGTGACCACCATCGGCAACACTGCCTCGCTGCCCAGTACGGCGGCCATCCCGATGACCAAAAATCCCCGGAACATCAGTTCGGTCATCACGAAAGCCACACCGTAGGCAGCCTCGTATGCCAAGGCCAATACCCAAGACGGCTGGCCCAACTGCGCCGTGGGAAGCGACTGCCGGTAGGTGGGGTAGGTGTCTAAAAAGTCGGGTTGAGTGGAGGCCCAGAAAATCGGCGGCACCATGATGAGCAGCATCAAGGCGTACGGACGGAAATCTACGTTGCGTACTGTCAACCCATAGAAATTTTCAGTCTTTTTGTCGCACAGGCGATAGAAGATGTAAAGCGGCACCAATGTACAGAAAAGCGGGGCCGTCTCGTGCATGATTTTGTAGTTCCAATAGTACAGTTCTGCGTTCTGGTTGCCCGCCCAAATTCCCATTGAATAAGAAAATTCCGGCTCGATGCTCAACACGACGATACCCGTCAATGAATAAATCCAGAACAGGCGGTTTCTGAAAATTCCAGACAACCGGCCCGAAAAATTCATGATGGCAATCGTGCCGAAATACGCAAATCCATAGACCAGAAAATACCACAGGTACCGCACCGGTTGTCCCACGTAACTGTCCACGATACTGTCTTCAAAATCAAGGTAATAATTGATGGCTGTACAAACGGTCAGAAACAAAAGAACACGTAGGTAAAGCGTACGGTCGAAGTCGGCCCGGACGTGCGTGAGCAGATAGCCGATGATTTTTTTCATTAGTTTAGTGGCCAGTGGTAAGTTGTAAGTGGTAAGTAAAAGTGTACCGTAGGATTTAGCCTGTGAATGGTTTTGGCCACGACAGAGGCAGGCTGAAGCCTGCGGTACATCTGTTGACTCCTGACGCTTGTAACTTTTTGGTGTTTGTTGCCGACCTGTTTGCGATTTGCTGTTTTTTGCCCAGAACGGATAAGTCGCCTATTGTTCTTTCACTGTCACCAACAAATCGCTGTTGAAAACAGCGGCGGGTGAAATAACCGTTTCGTCCAGCGGTATTCTGTTGCCATAGCGTTCTTTCAGTTTTTGCTTGACCAAATTGCCAGTCAGGTCGAATTCTTGCAGCTTTTGCAACCGCCCGATTTCTATTCCGACGGCCCGTTGATAGACTTTCCAAATCAGTTCGGAACAATAGATTTTTTCGTCGCCCCACCCGAAGGCAAGGTCGTAGTCTTTGCCCACAAACTGCCGACCGATTTGTTGCATTTTGGCCAAAACGGCCGGGGTCAGCATTTGGTCGGCGTTTTTGAGGCGTTTTACAACGTAGTGTTGGTTTTGCCCACGGGCTATCCACTGGTCAAGCGGTGTTGTTTTCACCGGCTGAACGGCTTCCAGAACGTAACAGCGATTGCCTTCTCTGTAAACAATGCCGCAATGCGAGTATTTGGATTTGGTGGCGGCTTGGATGGCTTTGCTCTGTGCAGACAGCGAGGTGTGGAAAATGAGGTCGCCGCTGC
>JALOMD010000424.1 GCA_025455595.1 Cytophagales bacterium
TTGAGCCATTCCAGAATGCCCCGCTTGGTGCTGCGGGCAAAGGCGGTGAAATGCTCCAAAGCCACGGCATCGGCGGCGGCGAAGGCGGTTTGCAGGTCGTCGGGCATTTCGAGGTTTTCCACCGCGTCAAGTTTTGTCCAAGAGCCGTTTTGCTTGGCCGTTTCGATGGCGGCCAGCCCGGCGGAGGCCATGAGTCCGGCGGCGGTGAGGCGTTCCAGCCGCTCCTTGTTCACCCGCGACCACCCGCTGCGCGGCTTGCGCGGCGAAAACAGTTGCTTGTAGCGTTCGTCGTCCATTTTGTTCGGCACCGAGTCAATCCATCCGAAACAGAGGGCTTCCTCGACGGCCTCGTCGTAGGTGACGCTGGGCCTTCCGGTGCCTTTCTTGTAATAGACCAGCCAAACGCCCGTTTCGGCGGCGTGGTTTTCGGCGAGCCATTGCCGCCACTCGGCGCGGCTGGCAGGCGTAACGTGCTGCATTTTGAAGTACGATTTTAATTGTGAATTCAGAATTTAGAATTCAGATGGGCGTTTTGGGTGAAATTTGCTTAAAACACCGTGCATTTTTCAGACAGGATTACAAGGTTTTCAAGATTAACAGAATCCTGATCATCCTGCAATCCTGTCTGAAAAAATCAGGTCTGTACAAAAGCGTTTTGAACAAAAAACGCTCAAAACGCCACAATCAACGATTAACAATCAGCTATCATCCCTTCATGTTCTTCTTCCACCAATACTGAAAAACCAGCAAGCCCCAGATGCGGGCGTGAACGTCGCCGGAGTCGTTGGAGAAGAGTTTTTCCTTCAGCTTGCGGACTTCGCTTACCGAGAAAAGGCCCTGTTCGGCCACGAAGTCGTCGGCCAGCAAATCGTTGGTGATGAGGCTTTTGAGTTCGCGGCGCATCCACTTCAGCAGCGGCACCTCGAAGCCGTGCTTGGGACGGCGGTACAGTTCGGGCGGCAGCACGTTGCGAAAGGCATCCTGCACGATCTTCTTCTTCATCCGGCCGTCAATCTTGTATTCCGTAGGCAGCGAAAAGGCGAACTCCACCACCGTGTAGTCCAAGAACGGATTGCGCACCTCCAGCCCGTGGGCCATGCTCATCAAGTCCACCTTGGTGAGCATGTCGTTGGGTAGCACCAGTTCCACATCGGCGCGGAGGAAAGCGTCGAAAGAGGCAGTGGCAGTGGGCAGCGGCAGCAAGGAGGCAGTTCCCGACTGCCAAGTGCCGCTGCCCACTGCCGACTGCATTAACGCCGCTGCCTCGGCCGCGCTGGCGAGGGTGGCGAGCCGCCAGTAGCGTTCGGCGGGCGACATTTTGGTAATCTCGGCGAACTTCTGCAACTGCCTGATTTTGTTGCCGAAAGCCGAGTTTCGCGACTTGGGCAGCGCGTCCCAGAGCGGTTTCAGGGCGGTCACCACTTGGTTGGCAAAGCCACCTTGCTGCACGCGGTACTCGGCGGCGTGCTTGTTGTAACCGGCAAAAATCTCGTCGGCACCGTCGCCGCTCAGGGCCACGGTCACGTGTTTTCGTACGCGTTTGCTCAGGATATACACCGCCAGAGCCGACGAATCGGCGAAAGGCTCGTCGGTGTAGTCGAGCATGTCGTAGAGGCTGTCGAGCAGGTCGTCGTTGCTCAGGCTGAACACCGTGTGGTTGGTGTTGTGCATCTTGGCGACGAGGTTGGCGTAGCGGGTTTCGTCGAAGAACGGCTCATCGCGGTAGCCGATGGAAAACGTGTTCAGGTGCGGCGTGTGCCGGGCCGCCAACGCCACAATCACCGACGAGTCGATGCCGCCCGATAGAAACGCCCCCAGCGGCACATCGGCAATGAGTCGGCGTTGCACGGCGGCTTCCATTAATTCCGTCAGTTGCTGCTGGGCCGATTCGTAGGATGGGGTTGCCCCGGTTCGTGTCGGAATCTCGTAGTATTTCTCAATAGTCACCTGCCGCCCCTTCGCTTTCATCCAATGGCCGGGCTGTAGTTTCTGGACGCTTTTGAAAACGGTGAGCGGTGCGGGAATGTAGTTGAGTTGCAGGTACAGGTGCAGTGCCTCGTAATCCAGTTCGCGCGGGAAGCCGAAAACGAACAAGGCCTTCATCTCGGATGCGAACAGCAGTTTGTCTTCATCAAGGCTGTAGAGCAACGGTTTTACGCCAAACCGGTCACGGGCCAAAAACAGGCTTTCGTCTTCTTTGTCGTAGATGGCGAAAGCGAAGAAACCGTTGAGTCGGTGCAGGCACTTCTCGCCTTCCAAGGCGTAAAGTTTCAGCAGCACTTCGGTGTCAGAGTTGGACGCGAACGAAACGCCCTTGACGGCCAGTTCCCGTTTGATTTCCAAGTAGTTGAAAATCTCGCCGTTGAACACAATCGTGTACCGGCCCGTGTCGTCGGTCATGGGTTGGTTGCCGCCCTCGGTGGTGTCAATCACCGACAGCCGCCGGTGGCCCAGCCCGGCGTATCCGTGCGTAAACGTGTTGCCCCGGTCAGGCCCGCGCCGACTCAACGCCTCAGTGGCGTTCCAAAGGTTGATGTGAAAAAACCGACCGATTTCGTTGAAGGCGTAAACGCCCGTGATGCCGCACATTTCAATTTAGAATTATGAATTCAGAATTAAGAATTGGGTGGCAAGATAGGGAGAATTGGGATTGCGGAATGTTTTGTGAGAAGAGAGTCTGTAGGCGTTTTGAGCAATTTTTGCCTAAGAGGTTGTTTAAAATTTCGTTTGGCTCAAGCGTTTCGGGCAAAAATCGGCTAAAACGGTTTTGAACGCAGGTCAGACGCTGTGCGTCAGACCGGAACCACAGGCTCGGTCAAGACAAAAGACGGGCGTTTTGGGCGGTTTTTGCTCTAAACACCCGGCAAAATGGAATTTTAAACAAGCTCTAAAACGCCTGTTCGTACAGAAACAAAAAAGCCCGTCGGATTGAAGCCGACGGGCGTGGGGTAAAAAGCTGAGTCGAAAAGATACCGAAAAGTGAGTGTGTGAAAAAATCGAAAAAAGTGAGACAAAGATGACGGAATGTGATTCGAAAAACAAAAACGAAGCGCAAAAGATTGGCTCGGACGGACGAGTTCGGGCGTTTTGAGCATTTTTTGCCCAAAACGCCTTGGAAAACCATGCGCATGTCTTCGGAACACTGTCGCGGGGTTGTGTGTCTTTTGCGCAAGATGAAGCACCGAAGCAAATTGCTGAAAAATAATTGTAGAAAAAATATGCCCGCCGCTTGCAAGTTTACTTGCCTTTGCCTATCTTCAAAGCACTAATTTCAAGACTCCTCTTTTGCCTTCCGTGGAAACCGCATTTCGCCGCAGCACTTGTGTGCCGAAATATCTGTAAAACAAGCCTGAATCTGTTTTTTTCGTCGCATTGACCATGCATTTTCAATAGTGCACGCAGTCAAGTTCATTCACACACTTGCAACCTTTGCCGTATGAAAAACACTACCTCCTTTTGGCGGTTGCTGCTACCGCTTTGCCTCGTCTTTTCCGCCAGCCGCCTGTTTGCCCAAGACGGCCAGCCCCTGCCGACCGAAAGCTGTCTGGACATCGCTCCCGGCCCCGCCCAGTACATGAACGGCTTCGCCTACACGCTGCGGGCCAAACCCGTGGCGGGCTACACCCACTACCAGTGGCAGTTCCGCACCGTCAACGACACCACCGCGCCGCCCGCCTTGCAGAGACTGTATTACGAACTTATTCGATATAAAATCATCAAGATATTCGAATCCTAAGATGAAAAAACAGGCGTTTGCTGGGATTTCGGAAGGCAAACTTTGGCAGCGTTCTCAACCCTGCCAAAGTTAACACGCTGTTTTTCAATGCCGAACGTTTTTCAACTTGGGATCCGCATAAGATTATAGTGTGTGTTTGGTTTGGCGGGTGGTTGGTGCAGACACGAACTACGGAAGTTCACGGCTCGTGTCTGCACCAACCGGCTTTGGCCCCGAATACCGCATAACTTTTGCTTGCTCCCTTAAAACCACACACCGCTCATGAAAACGTCTTGCATTCGCGTCTTGGTTTGGCTTGCCGCTGTGGGCGGCTTGTCCGGATGCGCGTTGGTGCTCAATGGCACCAAACAGCAGATAACCGTCAGTTCCAACCCTCCCGGTGCCACTGTCAAAATCAACCGCCAAGTTGTGGGGGTTACGCCGCTTACGGCAA
>JALOMD010000425.1 GCA_025455595.1 Cytophagales bacterium
CTTTGGTTACGGAAGAAATAATAGGCCGAGCCTTGGAACTCGTTGGTGCCGCTGCGGGTGATGGCGTTTACGCCCGCACCGGTGAAGGCACCTTGGCGCACGTCGTACGGAGCCAGTGTCACGTTCAGTTCCTGAATGGCATCCACGCTGATGGGCTGCGCATTCGACTGGCCGCCGGGCAACGCACTCAGGCCGAACACGTTGTTGGACGTGGAGCCGTCAATCGAAAAATTGTTGTACAGGTTGCTGCGGCCGCCGAAAGTGAAGTTGGTACCGGCTTGCGGCAACAAGGCACTGAAATCCTGGAAACTGCGGGTGATGGTCGGCAGGCGTTCAAACTGCTCGCGGCGCACGTTGGTAGCGGCACCGGTGCGGTCGGCGTTCAACACCGGGTCGCGGCTACCCGACACTACCACCTCGGCGAGTTGAGTGGTTTCGTCGGTGAGCTTGAAGTTGTACGTGTAGCTCTGGCCAAGGCCAAGCTGCAAGTCGGCGATGGTTTGCTCTTTGTAGCCCACGAAAGTGACCGTAAGGGTGTACGGCCCGCCCACGCGGACGTTGGGGAAGTTGTAACCGCCGTCCGAACGGGTGAGCTGTGCGTACTTGGTGCCCGAAGGGGTGTGTACGGCTACTACGGTGGCACCCGGCAGCGACTCTCCTTTTGCATCCGTCACGACACCGCTCACAGCCGCCGTGGTGACTCCTTGTGCCATCGCTTCGCTGCCGACCAACAGGGCGACCAACACAAGCGAAAACGCGAGTATTTTTTTAAACATAAAGATTGGGATTGGGTTAAAAAAACTGGGTTTAGCTGTTGTATAGGGGAAAAGCCTTGGACAACGATGGAATGGTGCTGGTATGGCGCAACCGGGTGAAAACAGCGGAGAAACTTACGCCCGGCAAATGGCGATGCAAAGCTACATCACGGGCCGATTGCTTGGAAAGGGTCAATGTTAACAAATTGTTAATTGTAGGTAGAAGGGTTGTACTTTGCAAAGGATTAGTTGTCCTAATTCAATGAAAGGGGTTTTGAAAAAAGACAGCACAAAAATAGCCGGAGGCACCTGTGTTTTCGGGACTTTTGTCGGGCAAACAGAGCTGGATTTGGCAAAGGTACGTTTTTGAAAGCGTTTGTATGTGTTTTTACTTCAAAACCGGAAGGAAAGGGTAGTTGCGGGAATGTTGTGAGAAAAATTATACTTTTTCAATATATTGGCCGACCCATGTGACGGCCTAAAAATGGAGGACAGCAACGAACGCCGCCGTTGGAGAGCTGGCAGGGTTTCTTACATAACCGATGACGGCTGCCGATTGTTCGGAACAAAAACGCAATTTTGGATTTTGAATGGTCTGGTTGCTTGTCAAGCCGGCGTTTTGGGCGATTTTTGCTCAAAACGTTGGAGCGTGGAAAAACCTTCATAGGGTTTTAAACCCTATGAAGGTTGTGTCGGCGTTTTAAGCAATTTTTGCCCAAAACGCCGAGCCGGCAACGACTGACTACTCACGACTGACTACTCTGAAAATGGAATTGAACCACAAGGTTTTGGGCGATGGCAAACCCCTGCTGGTGTTGCACGGCTTGTTCGGACTGCTTGACAACTGGTCGGGGCTGGCCAAGGCGTTTGCCAAAAACCGCCGCGTCTATCTGCTCGACTTGCGCAACCACGGCCGGTCGCCGCACGACCCGGTTTTCGACTACGAAGCCATGAGCGGAGACCTGCACGAGTTCATCGAAAAGCACGGCATCGAAAACCCCGACATCATCGGCCACTCGATGGGCGGCAAAGTCGCCATGTACCTCGCAGGCCGCTACCAACCCGAACTGCTCGACCGACTTGTGGTAGTGGACATCGCCCCGCGTTACTATCCGGTTCACCACCGTACGATTATTGACGCATTAGCAGGCGTGGATTTGGCCGCCTTGCAGTCGCGGCAAGAGGCCGACGACCAACTGGCGCGTAACATACCCGAACTGGCGGTACGGCAGTTTCTGCTCAAAAGCCTCTACCGCACCGACGAAGGCGGTTTTGCATGGCGTTTCAACCTCGCGGCCATTGACCAAGACATTGAGAACGTAGGCGAAGCCTTGCCTGCGCACTTCCGTTACGAACGCCCCACGCTCTTCATCCGTGGCGAACGGTCGAACTACATCCGTGACGACGACTGGCCGCTGGTACTCGAACACTTCCCCAACGCCCGCCTCGAAACCGTGACCGACGCGGGCCACTGGGTACACGCCGAAAAGCCCGCCGAACTGCTGCAATTGGTGAACGCGTTCTTGGCTTAAAAGTCGTCAGTGGTCAGTCGTTAGTGGTAAGTGATGTCCCGACGAGTCGGGATTCCAAATTGCATTCGTACTTTGTACCTCGTAAATCGTACTTCAAAAAGGCGTTTCAGGCAATTTTTACCGAATTTCTGCGTACATCAGAAAACGAAACCCAAGACCTACCCCCGACTTTCTCATGCTTTCTAAGAAACCATTGTTGCTCGTTTGCCTTCTCCTGTCGTTTGCCGCCCATTCCCAAACCGCTTTCCCGCTCAAAATCAGTGCCGACAAACGCCACCTGACCGACCAGAAAAACGTACCCTTCCTGTACGTCTCCGATTCCGGCTGGCGGCTGTTCACCAACCTCACCGAAGCCGAGGCCAAGGAATACCTGCTCAAACGCAAGAGCCAAGGCTTCAATACCATCCACGTCATGCTCACGGCTTTTCCCGGCGACAAAAACCGGCAAGGCCAAGAGCCGTTCGAGAACAACGACTTCCTGAAAACCAACGAAGCGTACTTCCGCCACGTGGACCGCATCGTGGCCATGGCCGACTCGCTGAACCTGCTGCTGGCCGTGGCACCGCTTTGGTACAGTTGCTGCAACGACGGCTGGGGCAGCAATCCGCAGCAGTTCATGCGTCGCAACGGCAAGGAAAAGTGCTATCTGTTCGGGCAGTTCGTCGGCAATCGCTACAAAAAATACAACAACATCGTTTGGATCATCGGCGGCGACAACGACCCGTTCGAGTACTTGGAGGAGGTGCGCCAACTGGCCCGTGGCCTCAAGCAAGCCTCGCCGCAGCAACTGCTCACCTACCACGCCGCCTCCACGCATTCCAGCACCGACGTATGGCCCGCCAACGAAAGCTGGCTCGATTTCTCGATGGTTTACAGCTATTTCCGGGGCTTTCCGAAGGCGTGGAACAAGGTGCAGCCCGACGTGTATGAAGTGAGCTACGCCGAACACCGCAAACATCCGGTGCGGCCGTTCGTCCTCGGCGAGTCCACCTACGAAGGCGAACACGAGGCGATGGGTTCGGCGTTGCAGGCCCGCAAGCAGGCGTGGTGGGCGGTGTTGTCGGGGGCGTGCGGACATTCCTACGGTTCGCCGTTCTGGAAAGGCGACGCGCAGTGGCGCACTTACCTTGACCTGCCCGGAGCCAACACGCTGCGGCACCTGAACGCCTTGCTCGCTACGTTCGACTGGACGACGCTGGTGCCCGATGTGTCGGGCGAGTTGCTCACAAAAGGCAACGAAAAATACGCCACCAACGACTACGCCACCGCCGCCCTCACCCGCGACCGCAAACTGGCCGTGGTTTACGTACCCTCGGCCCGTGGCCTGACGGTGAACACCGCCCTGCTGACGGGCAAACTGCTGATTCCGACATGGTACAACCCGCGCACCGGCGAGCGGCGCAACGCGGGCCGCTACCCGGTCGGCTACAAGATGCTCTTCGAGTCGCCCGATGCCAACGACTGGGTGCTGGTACTCAAAGTGGAGAATTAGGTCAGAGGTCAGAAGTCAGAGGCGTTTTGGGCAAAAATTGTCCGAACCATGATTCGTAAGATTAGAGGATTGACTTGATTTACCTTTGTTAGCTGGGAGTGCAGCATAAACAGAATTTTCAATCAAGTCAATCCTCTAATCCTACGAATCATGGTTCAGACGAACAGGCGTTTTAAGCAATTTTTGCCCAAAACACCCATGATTATTTTTTCATTCAGAATTTCCTTCTACTGTCCGAATTTGCGAACCAGATACAGTATCAGCGACAGCAGCAGACTGAGCAAAACGCTGGTCGCCAACGGGAAATAGAACGTGAAGTTTTCACGTTTCACCAGAATGTCGCCGGGCAGTTTGCCTACAAACGGAATGCGCGGCCCGTAACTGA
>JALOMD010000426.1 GCA_025455595.1 Cytophagales bacterium
CAGCAGCAGGATTTTCTCGCGCCACGTCAGGTCGGTGAGTTGGTTGGCCCAAGCCTCGCCGCCCCGCGACCAGTACTTGCCGAAAAACATCCGCTGGAGCGTCCAGAGAAAATACGCGGCTCCCAACACCAAGCCTGCCAACGCCGCCAGAATGACCCAGCGCGGCACCCGCTCGGTGCCGAAAGTGCCCAGAATGGTGAAAAACTCGCCGATGAAACCCGAAAAGCCCGGCAACCCCAGCGAAGCGAAAAACGCCACCGCCACCATGGAAGCGAAAACCGGCATCTTGGCCGCCAGCCCCCGGTAATGCTCGATGGTTTTGTCGTGGGTACGGTCTTGCAGCACGCCCACGATCAAGAACAACATGGCCGACAAAATGCCGTGGCTGTGGGCGGCCAAGGCGTTCAAGGCTCCATAGACGATAGAGACACCGCCCAAAACCGCCACCCAGCCCGAATACAATTCGGCGGCCTCCGGGAAAATCGGGTAGGCGATGCGCAGCAGCCCGTAGCCGCCTACTTTGAGCAAAATGCCCGCCAGCACCACCGAAATGGGCGTGGGAGCCTCCACGTGGGCATCGGGCAGCCACGTGTGCAACGGCACGGCAGGCAGCTTGATGGCAAAGCCCACCAAAAGCAGCAAAAACGCCCACCGGCGCGGCGTGTTGCCTGCAAACCAGCCGGGCGTTTTGATGTTCATCAGTGCGTCGGGCAGGTAGTTGGCCGGGTCGGTCATCGCCAGCAAATCGAAGGTGAACGTGCCTGCCGGGGACTGCACCGAAAACACCAGCATAATCATGACCACCAAGATGCAAACCGAACCTACCAGCGTGTAAATCAGGAACTTGATGGACGCGTATTCGCGCCGCTCGCCGCCCCAGATGCCAATGAGGAAATACATGGGCAGCACCGCCCCCACAAACATCACCAACGCCGCCAGCAAAACCATCGGCAGGTTCAGCCCGTCCACGCCTACGAAATACTGAATAGAAAGGCGGCCCAAGTCGCCCAGCGACAGCACAATCCAGTCGAGCCGCTCCACGAACTGCATCGTGCCGACTTCGTTGATACCGTGTTTCTGGGCATCGAAATGCACATACAGCCAAACCGCCAACGCCAAGTCGGCAGCCGTGGCCAGCAGCGTCACCCACCGGTACAAAGCCGGTTTGCCGCCAGGCAGCAGCATCACCAGCAGCGAGGCGGCCAACGGAATGAAAATCAACAGGGAAAGTAGGTGTTCCAATTCTTTAGTCTTGGGTCTTTAGTCTTGGGTCTTGAGTAAGGCGTTTTGGGCAAAAATTGCTTGAAACGCTTCTTGTCAGAACTGTGATTTTAAAGTGATTTTGGTGATTGGCATGAAGAGATCGAGGCTGTCTAACGTTTTCCGCTTTGGTTCAAAAATCCCGGAATGTGCGATTCGTAGGGGCTTGCCCCCGCCCTCTCACGTGCAGGCTCGGCCAAGGTCAATCCGGGCCTTCGGGAAACAAGGGCGGGGGCAAGCCCCGCCCCTACGGGTTGGCGTTTTGGGTGAAAATCGCCCAAAACGGAAAATGTTAGACAATCACCAAGACTCAAGACTAACAACCCAAGACTGGATACTTACTTTGCCCGCAATTTGACACTCATTCGATCTGCTGCCTCTTGAACGAATGCCGGATGGGGGTTTTCCGACACGCTTGCCATGTTATGATCCAAGCGTGGGGCGGCAGGCTTCAAGGTGAGGTTCGGCACGGCCGGACGCACCGATTTCAAGGCTTTGGAAGGCAGTTTCAGCACAGCAATCTGTTTCAGGCAAAAATACTGCAAATTGCTGGCCCGGCCCGTTGACGCGGTGAACCCCCAAATCACCTGAGTAGCTCCCTTGAATACATCCTTGACCAAGTCCCGCTTGGTGGAATGCACCACGTGGCCGTCCAAGAAAACCGTAATCTGCTGTTTTTCAGGATTCCAACGGAAGCGGAAGTCGTGCAACTTGCCATCTTCGAGGTTGTAGTCGTCGAGGCTGTTGCTCCAGTGGCGGGCGTGGAAATTGGTGCCGCCTTCGAGATAGGCCGCGTGGTCGCAGTACGGGTCGTTTTGGCGCGGATTGTAATACGTGTCGAACTCCACTGCAATAGACGGCGCAATGTAGTTGCCCGCCACGTAGTCGCGCATCCAGCGGCCGTAGCCCATGCATTCGCCCCACGTCCCGAACGCCTCGTACTGGTTGGGGTCGTTGTGGATTACAAACGTGATGCCGTCGGCACCTTCCTCTTTGTCGCCGAGGTAAATGTCAAACTGGATTTCAAAGTAGTTGTTCAGGTTCAGCTTTTGCGTGCTGTAGGCCAGTCCCTCCGAGTACGGCACGTCGGGCGTGAGTTGAATGCAGCCGCCCTGCATGTGGGCCGCATCGCCCATGAGCTTGAACTGCGCGTGGCCAGCCGATGCGGCCACTACGCCAACCAACAAAAACAGCCATTTGCGCATAGGAGTCGTCAGTGGTTAGTGGTCAGTCATAAGATTTGGATTCGGAAGGAGAGATGCGGCGGGTTCTCGGCTGAATGTCAGAAAGATACAAAATCCGTTTCGTAAAAACGCACCGCCGCGCCGCTTTTTTTGCAACCCTGCTAACCATTTTTTCCGAACTTGGGCAACGGCCAAAACGTTTTAAAAAACCCACACCTCTCCTCGGAGAGTGTAAAAAAAAACTCCTCCCCCTTGGGGAGGCCCCGTTTTAAGCAATTTTTGCCCAAAACGCCTTGTTATTCACTCATTCTATCATTGAATCATTCAACATTGACCTCTGATGACCGATAACAATCAGCCCGATGACAGATATCATTTCGGTGATGCGCCAAAAAGCCGGAAATTGAACCCAATGGAGGAGCTATCGCATTTGGACACGACATCGCAACTCAGGGCTATTTTCGACCACACCATTGACGGCATCATAACCATTGACAGTCAGGGAGTTATTGAGATGGTGAACCCGGCAGCCTCGCGGCTGTTCGGCTACACGCCAGACGAACTCGTCGGCGAGAACATTGCCATGCTGATGCCCAGGCCCGACCGCGACAACCACGACCGGTACATTCACAACTACCACCAAACCGGCGTGGGCCGCATCATCGGCATTGGCCGCGAGGTGACGGGCCTGCGCAAAGACGGCACGCGGTTTCCGTTTCACCTGAGCGTGAGCGAAGTGAACCTGGCCTCGCGGAAGATTTTCACGGGCATCATCCACGACATCTCGGACTTGAAACTGGCGCAGGAAAAACTGCGTCGCTACGCTGCCGAACTGGAGCGGAGCAACATCGAGTTGCAGGACTTTGCCTACGTGTCGAGCCACGACTTGCAGGAGCCGCTGCGCAAAATCCAGGCGTTCGGCGACCGGCTCAAGGCCCGCGACGGCGACAACCTGAGTGAGCAAGGCAAAGACTACTTGGAACGGATGCTGACTGCCTCGGCGCGGATGCAGAAGCTGATCAGCGACTTGCTGGCGTTTTCGCGGGTGTCGCGGCAGCAAGAGTTCGTTTCCGTTGACCTCAACGATGTGGTGCGCGAGGTGCTGCTGGATTTGGAAATCCTGATAGAGCAAACGCACGCTGAAATCAAAGCCGAGCCGTTGCCGACCATCGAAGCCGAGCCGACGCAAATGCGGCAGTTGTTCCAGAACCTGATTGCCAACGCCATCAAGTTCCGCAAGCCCGACGAGCCGCCACGCATCAGTGTCCGGGCCGAAATGCGACAGAAACAGCCGCACCTGACGGCCACGCCCGGCGACGAAATGGTGGAAATCTTTGTGACCGACAACGGCATCGGCTTCGACGAAAAGTATCTTGACCGTATCTTCAACATCTTCCAGCGGCTCGAAGGCCGCAAGTACGAGGGTTCGGGCATTGGGTTGGCCGTTTGCCGTAAAATCGCCATTCACCACGGGGGCAGCATCACCGCCAAGAGCAAGCCCGGCCAAGGCTCCATGTTTATTGTTTCGCTTGCTTTAAAAAACTCGTCAGTTCACTAAATT
This sequence comes from Cytophagales bacterium, assembly GCA_025455595.1. GTDB lineage: Bacteria > Bacteroidota > Bacteroidia > Cytophagales > 172606-1 > Xanthocytophaga. The sequence goes on from JALOMD010000426.1 coordinate 4,006, forward strand.
GCGGACAGAAATGCCGCCTACACCGATGATATATTCCTGCCTTGTTGTTCTTTGATTCCTTTGTTTCTACAGCAGAGAACTGTAAACGGTTATCTTTCGGCCTTTGATTTTCAGTGGCTTGCAATAACAATATTTGTGAAATCGCAAGTTGCTGCTTTTCGGTATTGGAACGGGAGAATCCCTTGCCGATACGTCGGGGAGGGGAGGAAAGCAAGCCTTCCGCGTTTTAAGCAAAAATCGCCCAAAACCGGATTGCCCGGGCGGCTGTGCCGCCTTGCGTTTTGGGCATTTTTTGCCCAAAACGCACTGACCACCGACGACTGACCACTGACCACTTTTTCTGACTTAAACTCTCACCCGCATTATGCCTAATAGACCCAACAAACGCGTGTTGATACTCCTTGCCGAAGACGACGAGGAAGACCGCATGATGATACAAGAGGCCTTTGCCGAAAGCCACCTGCTGAACGAACTCCGTTTCGTGGACGACGGCGAAGAACTGATGGATTACCTGCACCGGAAGGACAAATACAGCGACCCGCACCTGTCGCCCCGGCCGGGAATGATACTGATGGACTTGAACATGCCGCGCAAAGACGGCCGCGAGGCCCTGCGCGAAATCAAGGCTTCGATGGAACTGCGCCAAATCCCGATTGTGGTGCTGACCACCTCCAGTGCCGAAGAAGACATTATCCGCAGCTACGACTTGGGCGTTAACTCGTTCATTACCAAGCCGGTTACGTTCAAAGCCCTACTGGAAATCGTCCAGACGCTTGGCCGCTACTGGCTCGAAATCGTGGAACTGCCGGAAACGAAATGATTTCGGAATG
>JALOMD010000427.1 GCA_025455595.1 Cytophagales bacterium
GTTCAGTACGCGGTGGCCTTCGGCGGCGAGCAGTTGGTCGCGTTTGAACAGGTTCAAGTCGGCATCCATCATGTCTTTCACCAGAGCGGGCAGGTCGTACTTGGGTTTCCAGCCCAGTTTGGTCATCGCCTTGGTGGGGTCGCCGAGCAGCAGGTCAACCTCGGTAGGGCGGAAGTAACGCGGGTCAATGGCCACTACTTCCTTGCCAACGGGCAACTGGTACTCAGGGTTGCTGCACGCGGCCACGTAGGCTTTTTCGTCTTCGCCTTTGCCTTTGAATTCCAGCGAAATGCCCACTTCGGCAAATGCCATTTGCACGAACTTACGGATGTGGTGCGTTTCGCCGGTGGCAATCACAAAGTCCTCCGGGGTATCTTGTTGCAGAATCAGCCACATGGCTTCCACGTAGTCTTTGGCGTGGCCCCAGTCGCGTTGTGCGTCGAGGTTGCCCAAGAAAAGCTTGTCTTGCAGGCCCAAGGCGATGCGGGCGGCAGCACGGGTGATTTTGCGCGTCACGAAGGTTTCGCCCCGCAGCGGCGACTCGTGGTTGAACAGGATGCCGTTGCAGGCGTACATGTCGTAAGCCTCGCGGTAGTTCACCGTAATCCAGTAGCCGTAGAGCTTGGCAACCGCGTACGGCGAACGCGGATAGAAAGGCGTGGTCTCCGACTGGGCGTGGCCTTGTACGCCGCCGTACAGTTCGGAGGTGGAGGCTTGGTAGATGCGGGTCTTTTTGGTCATCCCCAACAGGCGCACGGCTTCAAGGATACGCAGCGTACCGATGCCGTCCACTTGGGCGGTGTATTCCGGCTCGTCGAAGCTCACCCGCACGTGCGACATGGCACCGAGGTTGAAGATTTCGTCGGGCTGCACTTCTTGGATGATGCGAATGATGTTGGTCGAGTCGCTGAGGTCGCCGTAGTGGAGTTTCAAGCGAACACCTTTGTCGTGCGGATCTTGGTACAGGTGGTCAATCCGTTCGGTATTGAACAGTGAGCTTCTGCGCTTGATGCCGTGAACTTCGTAGCCTTTGTCCAAGAGCAGTTCGCTGAGGTACGCACCGTCTTGCCCGGTGATGCCTGTAATCAGTGCTTTTTTCATTGTTTGTCGGGATTACTTTCTGATTGAAGAGTGCAAATATGTGGATTAAAACGGTGAATTTCAATGTTTTGGATGGTTTGTGACGGGTCTTTTGCCACAAAGGACACGTTCATTAATCAGCGGAGCAGCGAAAAAGTAAATACACCGACAAAAATTACTGGAATATTCACATCCGAACGCGGAACATATCAATTCAGAATTGTGAATTCAAAATTCCGAATTGAGTCGCTTTGGTCGTTTTTTGCCCAAAACGCTCCATACTCAGCCCAACTGCCGGTGCAAGAGAGGACGCTTGCATCGGCAGTTGGCAAACCTTCATAGGGTTCAAAACCCTATGAAGGTTTCGCGGCCGTTTTGGGCAAAAATCGTCCAAAACGCTCCTAACTTTTGTCAACGGATTTCTATTTTCTCGGGTATAATCAAGGCGTTGGGAAACTCGGCCCGCAAGGCTACATAGACGCGCTGCGCCTCCAAGCGGTCAATGAAGTCGCCGACCTTGACACGGAAGTTGGGTTGTATGTACACGATGTGCGGCGTGATGTCTGGAAAAAGGGCGTAGGAACGGTCGCGGACGCGGTTGGCTTCGCTGCTGCTGGTGCCGGAGTAAACCTGCACGCGGTAGCCTTGGGCGTAGCGGATGTTGCGGTTGTTGGCCGCCACCGAATCCAACGCCACATTGAGTTTGGCAGTGATGTCACCAACCGGCTTCCCTTTTTCAGTGGGGCGGCTATCGGGCTGGCGGTCAGTGTTTTGTGGCGCAGCGGCGGCGGGTTTGTCGTCGGTGCCGTAAACGGGCCGGAAGGCGGTGAGGTCGTCTTTGAACGTGCCCACCGAACCGGTGTTGGAGCGGGCGGGCGACTTCGGCAGGCAACCGGCAAGGAGACCCGCGCAGAGGGAAATGCTGAACAAGTGTAGGAGTTTCGTCGCCATCGGAGCCACGTTTAACGTTTATCGTTTGCCGTTTTGAGCAAATTTTGCCTAAAACGCCTGTTTGTCAGAACCTTGATTTGTAGGATTCAAGGATTGCCATGACTATCCGGCTTTCAATCATGCCCATCACGAAAATCACTTTGAAATCACAGTTCGGACAATCCGCGTTTTGGGCAAATTTTGCCCAAAACGCCTGTCTTTGAAACGCAAAAACCCGACGGAGGTTACGCTGCCGTCAGGTTTTTGCTCGAAGTGCCGTCTGTCAGTCAATCAGCACGCAGCGGCCGCCTTTGAAGTCTTCTTCCACTTTCTTGAACTTCACGTCGCGTTTCACGCTGCCGTCGGCGTACTGCACGCTTACCACGTCGTTGCGGTTGGGCATTTTCTGCACGCGGATAGGCGAGGTTTTCTCAATGGGCATGGTCTGCTGGGCCACCGGCGTGCCGTTGCTTTCAGGGTACTCGTCGCGGCTGGTTTGCAGCTTGGGTTGCGGGCGGCGCGGCTGGGGCCGGGCTTCCTGTACGTCGCTGGTGTCGTCAACAGGAATTTCGGCCTTCATCAGGAACGAAATCACGTCGCCGTTGACGCGGGCCACGAACTTGCGGAACAGTTCCACGGCCTCGAACTTGTAAATCAGCAGCGGGTCTTTTTGCTCGAACACCGCGTTTTGCACCGACTGTTTCAGGTCGTCCATGTCGCGCAGGTGTTCTTTCCATTCTTGGTCAATCAGAGCCAGCGTGGTGATTTTCTCCATGGCGCGGATGAGTTCGCGGCCGTCGCTTTCCACCGTTTTCTTTAGTTCGGCGGCCACCCCGATTTGCCGGATTCCATCGGTAAACGGCACCACCACGTCTTGGATGGTCGCGCCGCGTTCTTGGTACACCTGCCGCAGCACGGGCATGGCCTTTTCGGCAATGCGTTGTTCTTTGGCGAAATAGTGCTTCTCGGCCTCGGCGTACAGTTTATCGGCCAGTAGTTCGGCCTTGAGTCGCTTGAACTCGTCGTCGGTCACCGTGGTCTGAAAGCCGAGGGTGCGCAACACTTCCAACTGGAAGTTTTCAAGATTTCCGGCAGTGTTCTCGATAATGTTTTCGCAGATGAACCGCAGGCTGTCCAGAATGTCCAACTGCACCCGTTCGCCGAACAACGCGTTCTGGCGGCGTTTGTAGATGGCGTTCCGCTGGTAGTTCATCACGTCGTCGTATTCGAGCAGGCGTTTGCGGATGCCGAAGTTGTTTTCCTCCACCTTGCGCTGCGCCCTTTCAATGCTGCGCGTAATCATCGAATGCTGGATCACCTCGCCTTCTTCCAAGCCCATGCGATCCATGAGTTTGGCGATGCGGTCGGAGCCGAACAGACGCATCAGGTTGTCTTCCAGCGAGACGAAAAACTGCGACGTGCCGGGGTCGCCTTGGCGGCCCGAACGGCCGCGCAACTGACGATCCACGCGACGGGCTTCGTGGCGTTCGGTGCCTACGATGGCCAAGCCGCCCGCCGCTCGCGACTCAGGCGTGAGCTTGATGTCCGTACCGCGACCGGCCATGTTGGTGGCAATGGTCACCGTGCCGGGCTTGCCGGCCTCGGCCACCACTTCGGCCTCGCGTTGGTGCTGCTTGGCGTTCAGCACTTGGTGCTTGATTTTGCGCATATTGAGCATCCGGCTCAACAACTCGGAGTTCTCAACGGAAGTTGTACCCACCAGCACAGGACGGCCTTGGCCCACCAGTTCCACGATTTCGTCCACCACGGCGTTGTATTTCTCACGGATGCTGCGATAGACTTTGTCTTCGCGGTCCTGGCGGGTGGTCGGCTTGTTGGTCGGAATCACCACCACGTCCAGCTTGTAGATTTGCCAGAATTCGCCCGCTTCGGTTTCGGCCGTACCGGTCATGCCGGCCAGCTTGTGGTACATGCGGAAGTAGTTTTGCAGCGTGATGGTGGCGTAGGTCTGCGTGGCCTCCTCCACTTTCACGTTTTCCTTGGCTTCCAAGGCTTGGTGCAGGCCGTCGGAGAAACGGCGGCCTTCCATGATGCGGCCCGTCTGCTCGTCCACAATCTTCACCTTGCCTTCTTGGATGATGTATTCGATGTCGTTCTCGAACAGCGTGTA
>JALOMD010000428.1 GCA_025455595.1 Cytophagales bacterium
ACCTTGCGAAGACACGCGGAGGAAAAAGTTATCCGATGAGTTGGGATTGTACGTGAGCCAGGCCAGCCACGCCGAAACCATCACCATGCCCACAATCGCTAGCCTTCCGAATCGCACCATTTCTTTTTCGCTGGCCTGCGGACGAATGTATTTTTGATAAACATCCATCGTCAGCAGCGTTGTCACTGAATTCATCATTGAGTCAATGGATGAAAATGTAGCGGCAGTCAATCCGGCCAGAATCAGCCCAACCAACCCGTAACCCGACGGCACCACCGTCCCGACCAGCCGCAGAAACGCATCATCCGGCAAAACGGATTGAGTTCCGAAACGGCTTTGGAACAAATACGCCGCCGCCACGCCCGTGGCAATGGAAAAGAACGGTACGGTCAGTTTCAAAAATCCCGATGCGATTACGCCGAGTTTGGCTTCGTGGTCACTTTCGGCGGCAAGCGTGCGTTGCACCAAGTATTGGTTAGTTGTCCAATAGAAAAACTGCAAGATGAGCAGCCCCGTCACCGCGCCGCTCCACGGCAGGTTCGGATGGTTGGTAGGCAAGTACAAGTGCATTTTCTGGGCTTCGGCGGGCAGTTTTTTTTCCAGATTCAGCAAACCCGTCAAGCCGCCGATTTCGGGTTGGACGAAGGTGAGCACGGCCACCATGATCCCGGCAATGAGCATCATCACCGTCTGGAAATTATCAGCCATGACTACCGAGTTCAGTCCGCCAAAAACGGTGTAGCTGCACGTAATCAATGCAATGATGACAATGCCTTGCCCGTAACCGATGCCGAAATTGGTGCCGTGAAAAAGCAGCCCCAGCGTGCGGCTGCCGATGTAAAACGCCGCGATGAGTTGCACCAGAATGAGCAGAATCATCAGGATGCTATAGACCAGCCGGGCGTGGGCGTTGTAGCGATGTTCCAAAAACTGTGACAGCGTGAACACCTTCAGCCGACGATACACCGGAATGAACACGTAGCACAACAGTAAAATGGCCGGAACCGCCAAGATTTCGTAATGACTCTGCGCAAAGCCAATCGAATACCCGATGCCCAGCATCCCGATCAAATGCGAGGAATTGATGTTGGTGCCAAACACCGACCCGGCCACCATCCACCACCGCAACGACCGTCCGGCCATGAAGTAATCCTCGGTATTTTTTTTTCGTAATCCGGCCAAAATACTTGCTGTCGGCACGGCCAGCAGCAACAGCAGGAAAACGATGATGTCGGCGGTATGGAGTTGGTTGATCATAGGAAGCCTCCCCCAACCCCCTCCCAAGGAGGGGGCTTTTGACAGAGAGGGTTTTGCGTGTTTGAAAGATACTATTTTGGGCAACAATTTCAAGCCCCCTCCTTGGGAGGGGGTTGGGGGAGGCCCTCAATATTCTTGCGACAACGGATGAATCATCAACTCGTCAATCACTACATGAGCAGGGGTATTGAGGATGTACAAAATGGCATCGGCCATATCGGTATCGCGGAGCCAGGTTTGGGCTTTGGGGTCGCCTTGCGGATGGGCGTGAAAGTGCGTGTCCACCAGCCCCGAATACATCACTGACACCTTGATGCCGTACTTGCGGACTTCCTTGCGCAACGCCATCGAAAAGGCATCCTGCGCGTATTTGGAGGCGCAGTACAGCGAACCGCCTTCAAACACCCGCTTGGCTACGTCCGAAGCGATGGTAATGATGTGGCCGCTGCCTGCCGCTTTCATGTGCGGCACCACGGCCTTGGAAAAAAGAAAGGTACCCTTCACATTCGTTTCCATCACGTCATCCCAGTCTTGGGCAGTAATGTTTTCGGCGGGTTGGAAAATGCCAAATCCGGCGTTGTTGATCACAGCATCTATTTTGCCAAACGTCTGTACAAACGAGCTAACTGTCTGATTAACAAACGCTTCATCGGATACGCTGCCGGTGTAAATCTCGGCTTTGCCGCCTGTTTTACGGATTTCGCGTTGTACTTCTTGTAGTTCTTTCTCACTCCGTGCCGCCAGCCCGACGTTAATTTGCTGCTTGGCGGCTTCTAATGCCAACGCCCGGCCAATGCCTTTGGAGGCTCCGGTAATTAGTATGTTTTTGGGTGTGTTGTCCATTGATTTTCAGGTTGGTAAGTAGTTGTTTCAAAATAGTATCTTTTGGAGAAGCGAAACCCCCACATATCAAATTTGTAGGGGCGACCGGCGGGTCGCCCTGTTTCCTAAAGGCTCGCATTGTCTTTGGCCGGGTTTGTGCCTGACAGGGCGACCCGCCGGTCGCCCCTACATTTTTATCGCATATCACCGCAACGTCCCCGTGGTCAGTGGCGTGACGGGCGGCTGCCGGGGCGTGCGTTCCTGTAGCGAGGACAACTTGGCATTGGGCAAATGCGGCAACACCAGCCGCGCAAAATATTCACATTCTTCAATCAACGGATAGCCCGACAAAATGAACGCCCGGATGCCCATGTCCATGTAGCGGTTCAGCTTTTCAAGAATCTGATCCGGACTGCCCACCAACGCCGCGCCACAACCCGAACGCGCCTTCCCGATTTCCGCCCACAACAGCGGCTCAATGAATCCGTCCGCATCGGATTGTTGGCGCAGTTCGTCCTGTCGCAGTACGCCCAGCGATTTTGCATCCTGCGTGCGGTTTTTGAGTTCCTGTCCGCGTTCGGCATTGAAACGCGACATCAGTTTTTTGGTGTACTGCCGCGCCTCGGCTTCCGTTTCGCGCACAATCACGTGAACGCGCAGGCCGAAATCAATCGTGCGGTCATAGTCGGCAGCGCGGCGGCTCATGTCTTGCATGGTGGCGGCGAGATGGTCTTCGGTTTCGGGCCACATCAGGAACACGTCGCAATGCTTGGCGCACACGTCTTTGGAGCCATCCGAAATGCCGCCGAAATACAGCAACGGCCCACCGTTCTGTTGGTACGGCTTCACCGGGTCGGCGGGCAGGTTGCATTGATAGATATTGCCTTGAAAATCAATGCGTTCCTGCGTCCATCCTTGCTTCAAAATCTCAATCACCTCAGCACAGCGTTGGTAACGGAAATCCGCGTCTTCTTTCAGACCGGGCAGGTCGGAATTGATGATGTTAATCGTGAGTCGGCCTTGCAACAGGTGATCCAGCGTCGCAATGGCGCGGGCCAGCATCGGTGGGTACAACTCACCCGTACGGATGGCAACCAGCAGGTTGATGTTTTGCGTCATCGGTGCAATGGCAGATGCAAACGCAATCGGGTCTTGCCCCACGACGTAGGAAGTCGGCAACAGAATGTTCTGGTAACCGAGTTTGTCAGCCGTCAGCAGAATGTCGCGGCAATGGGCGAAGTTGCTCCGGCGGTTGCCGTCCAGCATACCCAAGTATTCGGTGTCGCCGCCGCACAGGTCGTCAAACCAGGCGATTTCAGCCACCCGTTGCGTCGTTCGTATGGCAACGGATAGGGTAGTGGAAGTATTCGTTTGTACAGTGTTGGTTTCCATGACTGAATTGAAATCGAATGCGGGGTTTTGTGTTTTCAAAAGATACTATTTTGGAAGTGCGATTGATGAAGTACGAATGAAATGAATCTCGTATTGAAAATCAGTTAGTTACAAAAGAAACGCGCAGCCGCTTGCCTCTGGCGAGTGGCAACTGTCTGACCGCGAAGCTAGTCAGTCGGCCTCTGGCCGGGATACTTAAACTCTACTATCAAAAACAACTGTCTGCGAACAGAGAAATAGTATCGTTTTCAAAGTCAAAACCGGCTTGTTTTCACACAGCGGCCAGAGGCCGCCCGGCGTGGCTTCGCCGCCGAACAGTTGCCACTCGCCAGAGGCGAGCGGCTGCTTCTGGCGCGTTTCAGGCACTTTTCGTCGAATTTTCACACAACGCCATTTCCACTTAAACAGGGTTTCGCATCTTCAAAAGATACTATTTTCCCTTTTCAGAATCTAATATTTACCTGTATTTTCTTACTTTTATTTTTTGAACAACTTCCTAACAATCAAGAAGTTATACTCTATATTCTGGTTACATCAGTCATTTTCCCGCAAAATTGCCCAAAACGCAAAGGTAGGCACAAGAACGAGGAAAACAAATATTGTCTATTATTTCTATAAATTTAGTAGAGTATTAAAAAATTTATCTATACTTGCACCTTG
>JALOMD010000429.1 GCA_025455595.1 Cytophagales bacterium
CCGACGAACAAACAAAAGACTTTGAAGCGGCATATGCCAAAGCCTCGAACTACCTGCAACAGTCGCCACACTGCCTGAGCTACAAGGTTGTCCATAACATTGAGCATCCCAACCGATTCGTTGTTCTCATCCATTGGGATTCCATTGAAGGACATACAAACGGCTTCAGCAGAAGTGATTTACTGAAGCCGTTTCTTGCAATCCTGCACGACTATTTACCTTATATTGTGGAAATGAACCATTATGAAGAAACACCTGTGAAGTGGAAACGGGCCAAGAATTAGAAATGATTGAGTAAAATAGGTTTCGGTGTCTGAAAAGATACTATTTTCAACAGAAACCACCCCGTGACTGCACCTACCGACAGACCGGCCAGAACGCCTCCCGCTATACCGAGCAGCACATTCACCCACAAAGGAGTCTGTTCATTGGGCAGCGAGGCGAACAGGTAGATCCAACCCAAGCCCGCGCCCCAGCCCAGCGCATTGGCCGTAATCCAGCTTGCCGACTTCGGTACGTATTTCCGCAGCGCAAACCACTGGAACAAGCCGAACATCGCTCCCAACACCAAGCCTGCGCCGATGCTCAACCCGGCGAACACCCACGGATTCTCAAAAGCGGAAGGCGCGGCTGTTTCCGTAGGTTTCGGGTTGTCGGGGATGAAAAACAGCGAGGGCAACATGCCCAGCCCCCAGCCCAGCACGGCAATGAGCACCGTCATCCCGATCCAGTCCCTGGCGGTCAGCGGCAGGATTTTCTCTTTCAAGACCCGCCACTGAAACCAGCCGAGCAGCGTGCCCTCGATGGCTCCGGCCCCCAACATGCAGCCCAGCACGATTAACTTTTCGGCCAGCATAACCGGCTCGCCCAAGGCACGGTTCACCAAAAACGCAATGGCTCCGGCACAGCCGATGCCGAGCAGTTCGCCGGCGGCGCAGGAGATTGTCCATTTGCGCCAGAAAGGATTAGGCAGGAAGTTCATGGGTGAAATGCTTACGTGTGAGATTGTACCGATGGGCAGTGATTGCGATTTTTCTGCCAAACGCCGCCCATTCCGCATCGTCGCGACCCGCATCGGCACTTTGGGCCATACCGGGCAACAGAAAGAGCAAAAAGGTCTGCAAGGCGTTCCACCAAAGCGGCCGGAACGCCTTGCGACCTTCCGGAAATTGCCGGATGTTCACGCCGCAGGCTTGGGCCACCTGCATCGCTTCCCGGACACGCTTGTAGGCGGTAGTCAGGCTTTGCCAGCTTCGGGTCATGCGCCGGAAACCGCCGTCGTGCAACGCCTGGGTCAGAATACCGGCGTTCCAGGCGAAATGCGTCAGCAGCCAGCCGCGCATGTCGGGCTGTACCGTGGGCGAAAAACCCGATTGGGCAAACAGTTCACGAACCGATCCAATGACCGAATCGGGTGTTTTCCCGAAGCCCAGGCTCATGTGTTTGGTCAGCCAGCCTTTCAGGGTGCCGTTCACCATCGCCCCGCCAAAATGCGGAAAGGCGAACAGGTAACGCCCGCCCAGTTGCTCGTCCAGAAAATGGAAGTCGTCTTCCCAGACATTGCCTGCAACCAAAACGATAGTCGTATCTGACAAATACGGCTTCAAGTCGGAAACGGCTTGCCGCCATTGGGTGTGCTTCACCGGGACAATGACCACCTCGTAGCCCTGAATAGTAGTCCAATCGGTTTCAACAGCGTAGGCGTATTGCTTGGCTTTTTGTTTTACGTTCCGGCGGTCTGTGAAAGCCAGTTTGACGGTTGTCGGCACCGTGGGGGCGGGTTTTCCTTTCCGCAGCAAATGACAGACGCGGTGGCCGCCCTGTGTGAGGGCATGGCCCCAGAAGGTGCCGATCACGCCTGTGCCGAGAATGAGTATGTTTTTCACAAAAGTCAAGTCAAAGCCAACAAACAAGCAAACGATTTTTCACGATTCCGACAAAGTTCCGGAATAAGCTTTTTCTGTGCATTGACTCAAATCAACAGAGAAAATGATTGCTTGCGCTTTTTCCAGCAAATGCGTTTTGGGCAAAAAGTACCTAAAACGGTCAACTATCTCAAGTCTTTCGCCAAGTTGACAGGAAGGGAGTTTGGCGGTTTCAAAACATACTATTTTGTCGTGGCGTTTTGGGCAAAAAACGCCTAAAACGGCAGACTGTCCGAAACACGGCTTGTGCAAACGGCTGTTCGGGCGGTTCATGGGGTACTATAAAAACCCTTTGACAGTCAGGATTACATTCACGCCGTTCGGGAAAGACTTCAGTATCGGTATTTCGCCGTTTGCAATACGGGAAGAATACAGGATTGTCCTGTCAGTCAGCAGGGGTCGGTATCCGATGCCCAATCCGATAAAAGTGGAAGAGCCTGTTTTGTATTCCGCGTTCAGGGCTGGCTCAATGGCAATGTAATTTACTTGCTTGGCATCGAAGTCCTGTTCATTCAGTTGGTACGTCACAAAGCCCCAACCCACAAGCAGTTGCACGCCGGAAGTGAACCTGTTGTTTTGAAAGAGGTTGTACTCCAGTTCTATTCCTGTACAATTGATGTAAAGCCGGGGTTGTTCGTCAAATCCAGCCAGGTTTGCTTTTGCTCGGAAAGCATTCAGATAAAATGAATGATACACCGAGACAGACGCATTGAACCGGCGGTTGAGCTTCCGTCCTATCCTGACACCACTGAGCATCGTATTGTTGCTTTGCAGTTGAGTGAACCGCAAAGGCAGCACGATGAACCATTTTTTGCCTGTTTCGTTTGCATTTGCCACGTCCTGTCCGTAACCGTTGGCTGAAAAGGCAAGAGCCAATAGGCATTTGAACAGTAGTGCCTTGGAACGGCGTGCATCCATTGTCTTTGGCTTTTTGATCAATCGTTTCACAAAACGACACAGGGCGTTTTGGGCAAAAATTGCCCAAAACGCCTTTGCCAAAAGCACATACGCGGAATGCCCGACGAATGTTGGGCAACTACCCAAGCCAAAACCCTTTCAAAAAGCTTCGTTAATGCCAAAATACAGACCCGAACTGTTTTGCCCCCAGGCAAAATCCAGGCGAATGCTGACCCGGCTTTGGGGCAGCACGACAAACCGCAATCCGGCTCCGGCGGCCAGTCTTGTCCGGGTGAAACCCAACTCATCATACGCTGCCATTACGTTACCCGCACTGGCAAACAGCACCCCGCCCAACGTCTTCCCGAACATTTGCCGAACCTCCGCCTGAAAAGCCAGCAAGTGCCTGTCGCGGTACCCTCCTTGAAAATAACCCCGGTTGATGACACTGCCTCCCACCTGCCCCAACTCTGCAAAAGGAACCTGACCGAACGAAGCGTAATGCAGCAACTGCAAAGCCAGCACGGAAGCGGATTGCTTGGACAAGGGGATGTAGCGACGCAAATCGGCCGTGACGGTTTCAAAAGATTGCGTGCTGCCTAATCCGGTCCAGTGCTGTTGCCAACGCAGGTTCAGGAAATACCCACGGTAAGCGGTAAGCCTGTGGTCCCGGCTGTCCCAGCGCAACACCAAAGCCGGTCCTGTGGCTGTAAACCCTGTGTAACCTACCGGCTTGTTTTCTGCCAACAGGCCGCCGTCAGTGCCGGAAACATCGCTGAGTTGGTTGTACCGGTAGCCAACGCCTGCATAGAGGGCGGCCGCCAGTTTTCTCAGGAAAATCGCGTCTGCGTACAACGCGCCGAAACGGTAAGTATCGTAACGCTTCAAATCAATGCCGTTGCCGATGCCGTAGTAACGCCATACGCTGCGGGCGGCATCGGCACCGACTTCCGCCACGTATTTGTTTTGACCCCAAAAGAAATTGCCGCGCACCTGCACCCCGAACTGCCGCTTCAGCGTCCCGAACGCCTGCGTGCTCAGGAAAGAACGCGGCGAACTGGTGTCGGAGCGGTTGAGCCGGAAGGTGAATACCGGGTTTACGCCCAGCATCAGGCTTGTTTCCGGACTGGTGCTGATCAGGGGCACCAAATCCCATTCCGGTTTTCCATTGGCCTCCGAATCGGATTGGGCCAGTGCAGACACATATACGCCTGCACAAACAATTGCCAGTAGTGCGATGGTTTTCATAGAGAGGCGATGCGTTTTTTTGAAGTCTTTTGTCGGCGAAACTTTGCGTAGCCCAGCATCGCCCAGCAACGGGTACAAAGTCGGCACCCGGTACACGGGAATGGTGGCGAGCAGGAAAGACCCTTGGGTGAAAGAATGGTCGTTTACTTCGGCGATGCGGCGGCCGTACGGATCCACAGTGCCGCTCAACCCTCCGGTGGCCACCCTGATCAGGCTGCAACCGTTTTCAACGGCTCTGAAATACGCCTGACGGGTATGGAACGGGGTGATCTCTTCACTGTCGGCTCCGGGCACTATCAGCAACTCGGCCTGTTGCCGACCCGCTTTTTTCACATAGTGAGGGAAATCCGCGTCGTAGCAGATCACGCCGGAGACTTTGCCAAAGCT
>JALOMD010000430.1 GCA_025455595.1 Cytophagales bacterium
AGAAAAGAAACGGCCTCCCCCAATCACGCCTCGGCGTGACTTTTAACAAGAGGGTTTTGACATTTGAAAAGATACTATTTTCAGCTTTTTGATTCATTTTTTGGAAGTCGCTTTTGGAAATTTTTGCTCAAAACGCACTGTTGATGATTACAGACAATTGACTGAAAAAGTAGTTGACACACTGTAGCTCCGAATGGTATTCGGAGTGTCATGCAACGCATGACTTGGCCGCAGAAACCATCCTTCGGATGGTCTCCGAATGCCATTCGGAGCTACAGCAGCCAAAAAGCCCCCTCCTTCGGAGGGGGGTGGGGGAGGTCTCTACAACCCCGATTTCTTCAACTCCGCCATTGCCTCCATCAGCATCACGCCGCTCAGTTGCGGAGTCAGGCTGGTGTTGAAGCCGGGCTGCACTTTCCAGTCGGCACCGAAGAGGATGGCGGGCAGCGTCGTGCCTTTCGACCACAGCGTTTCGGCGTTGATTTTCAGGAAGTTCGCGTAAGCTGCGCGTTTGCTCGAAGTCGCCGTTCACCAGCACGTTTTCGCGCGTCATGCGGGCCAAGGCGGCATCGGCCACCCGGATGGCATCGGTTTGGTAGCTGATGTCACCCGTGATTTTGTACAATTCCAATGCACTGCCGATGACAGTGCCGTAGTTGTAGGTAAACAGCCGCGTGTCTATCCGAAATGGCGTAACGTTGGTGTACAGCCCGTCCAGCACGTCGCCGTTGGTTTGAATCATGTTGGTTTTCAGCCAGTTGTAGGTGCGGGTGGCCCAAGCCAAATCGTCGGGGTTGCGGTTCACCTGGTACAGCCGCGCCGCGAAAATGCACGCCGGGGCGTTGGCTGGCGTGTTTTTGTTTTCCCGGTCTTTGCGCCAATAAAACCCGCCGCCCGATACGTTGTCCCAGCCGCCTTTCACGTCCGTCCACAGGCCGTCGGCCATGGTTTTGTAACGCGCATCGCCGGTGGCATTGAAGGCCCGCAGCGTGGAAATGGTCATCCACTGCATGTCGTCGTAGTAGTAGTTGATGTAGGTGTTGCCGTTGGCCACCCGCACGCCTTCAATCAGTTCGTCCATACGCTGTTTGATGGCCGGGTCTTTGTCTTTGCGCAGATAGGCATCCACCAACACGTCCAAGGCGTGGGCGTTGGGCCAGTAGTTGCCGTTGAACGCACTGCCGCCGATTTGCACGGTGAAGTATTTGCCGGCGGCGTTCCAGTAGTTGGAGGTCAGCCCGAACTGGGCACTGTCGGCGATGGCGGCCCAGTTATAGACGCGGGCATTGGGCTTGGTGCCGCCCGGCGTAATGGGGTCTTCGGGGGTTCGGAAGCAGGCGGTTAGTGTGCCAAGAATCAGCAGAAGTGCCAGAAGGCTGATGTTTTTCAATTGGGTGCGATGGTTTTCCATGCTGGAGAAGTTAATGGGTTAGTTCGTTAATGGGCAAATGACGTAATTGTCGGATGCTCACAGTTAAGCAGTCGAGCAAAAGTTTTCGGGGATTTGCCGCTTGGGATTCCAAATCCAAGACAGTCCGGTTCGGGATTGGCTTCGCCGAACTTACGTTTGCAAATCCCGAACAGCCTGTTGCTCTTTCGGATTTGCAATCCGAAAGCGACCTGTCCCGAATCTGCGATTCGACCCCAAACACACCAATACTTTTGCTTGACCACTTAAAATGACAATGAGACAGATTCTGTAGGACTGGTTCAAACGAGGACGCTTGCGCCAGCTTTTGGATGTATGGTTTGCGTTTTGGGTGTTTTTTGCTCAAAAGGCTCAAATCCGCCAAAACGCCCGTAGCACATGCTTCAGCCTGTGCGAAACCCGAAGGGTTTCTCCTACGCGGCCAACCGGCTGTTGAGTTACTACAAAATAGTGTCTTCTGAAAGTGCCAAACCCGCCTTCGGCGGCGCACAGGCTAAAGCATGTGCTACAACCGCAGGCGTTTTGGGCAAAATTTGCTTAAAACGCTTTGTCCGAAAAAAAGGAACACCGGGCAAAGCTGCCCGATGCTCCAACTGATACCCCTTTTAACTTACACGTATTACCACTGTAGTCGCGAGACTGTCAGGTGGTTTCTTTTATCCGAGGATAAAGTTTTTGTCGCTTATCGAATCTTCACCTCGTGTATGTAATTGGCCGCCGTCGAGTTGAGCATCACACTGATGTCCACGTTTTTGCCGTCAACTTCGGTGGCAAATTTGTAGGTGAAATCCCACTGGCTTTCGGCAATCGGGAACAGGAAGAAATACGCAGGCGGTGTGCTGCTGGTGGCCCGCTGGTTGTCGGCATTCGAGCTGCCCAGCCACTCGTTTTTGTCTTCGCCGGTGCCGTCGTTCACGCGCATTCTGAATTTGTACCGTTCGTCGCGTCCCCACGACTGTTGCACAAACTCAATCGGCGTATTTTCGATTTTCCACATGCCATTGCTAACGTACGGCAGCGTTACGGTTACTCTTTCGCGAGCCGACACCCACAGACCCATTTCCTTGATTTCGGTCAGTTGCACGGTGGCGCGGTTGAAATCCAAGTTGATGCGATAAACCTTGGCGGCTCCGGTCACAGTAGTGGTGCCGCCTTCCTGAATCAAGTTGCCCCGGAGCGAAAAGGCCACGGGTGTACCGGTGTTTCTGTTCAGGAACCGATACGTCCCGGCTTTCAGCGAAGTGTAGATTTCAAACTCGCCGGGGCGCGGCTGGCCGTTCACGCGGGTCTGTTGCAACCGGGCGGCCCGGCTCAGTTCGGTTCCGAATTCGGTGGCATCGCCGGTAAGGTACAGATCAACCGGGATTTCGGAGAATCCGGCCGGACGCTCCACGTTGACAAGGCGCGTTTGGGCGGCTTGCTGCACGTTGGTCCCCTTGGAAGCCAAAACCGTCCATTTCAACTTGCCTTTGGCCAAGGCGGCAATGCCCGCCAGCCCGGCGATTTTGTTCAAGTCCCGGTGTTGGATGGTTGCCTTGGGCTGGACACCGTTGCCATCCGAAGCCAGTTTGAAAACCGGGTTCGAGAAGTCGCCGTTTTCTTTGTCGAAGGCCACTTCGTACAGCAACAGCGCACCATCGGCGGCTTGGCCGGGTTTCCATTCAAACACGACGGAAGGGTTTGCAATGAGGTCTATCCTGACCGAAACATCGTTGGCCGGCGTGCGCAGGCTGTCAGGAGCCGTCAGGTTGAGGTTCAATCCCTCTTCCCTTTCGCAAGCGGTGTTGGCGACCAGCAGGGCCAGTGCGCCAACGGTTATTATGGATAAGATTCTTTTCATGGATTTGTCAGATTATGGGTTTTGTTTACCGAACCACCACTCGGTGCGCGTAATCGGCTGTCGGTTGGAGATTGAAAATGATGTCCACGTTTTTCATGTCCACCTCGGTGGCGAACTTGAAGGTGTGGTCCCACTGGCTGGGCGGCTGGAGTGTCAGAAAGAAGTAATTGGCGGGCGAACCTGCTCCCGGCCGTGAGTTGTCGCGGTTGAAACTGCTGAACCACAGTTCGCCGTCTTCGCCGTTGCTTTTGGTTTTCACTCTGAATTTGTAGCGTTCGTCGCGGCCCCACGATTGCTGCGCGAACTCAATGGGTGTGTTCTCGATTTTCCACGTGCTGTTACCGATGTAAGGCAATGTCACGGTGACCTTGTTTTGCGCCGACACCCACAAGCCCACCTCGGTGATTTCCGTCACGGTCATGGCCGCGTTGTTGAAATCCAGTTCAACGCGGTAAAGCTTGGTGTCGCCGGTTACGGCTGTTTCGCTGCCTTCGCGCAAGGCCGTCAGGTTGTTGGTGGCCGAGTACGTTTTGGCGTTGGCACCGGTGCCGTCCACAATCTTGAAGTTGCCCGCTTTCAGCGAGGTGAACACTTCAAACGTACCGTCTCCGGTCTTTTTCAGCGGAATGGCCTTGGCCACGTCCGCACCACCTTCGGTGGCGGTGCCAGTCAGGAAGGCGGCAGCCGGAACCTCGGCGAAGCCGGCCGGACGTTCGACGGTCATGGTGCGGGAGTTGGACGACCGGGCGATGTTCGGGCCTTTCGACGACACCACCGTCCATTTCAGTTTGCCGCTGGCCAGCGAGGCAATGCCCGCCGTGCTGGCAATCCGGTTCAGGTTTTTGTGGCTCAGGGTCAAGCGGTTTTGGGCACCGCTGGCATCCGAAAGCACGGTAGCCACCGGATTCGAGAAATCGCCGCTTTCTTTGTCAAACAGCACTTGGTACAGTACCAGCGTGCCGTCTTCGGCTTTGCCTTGCTCCCACTCAAACACCACGGCTGCCGTAGTGGTGGGCTGTAGTCTGACGGAGAGGTTGTCGGCGGGTGTAAACAAGACGTTGGCCGGGGCCAAGGTCAGGTTCAGGTCTTCGCCTTGGTCGCGGCAACTCACGGCCACGACCAACAGCAACGCCACGAGGGATAAAATGGAATATTGTTTTTTCATGGGTTTTAAAACAGTTTCGACGTTCGAGATTTCAAAG
>JALOMD010000431.1 GCA_025455595.1 Cytophagales bacterium
TCGTTGATTACGAAGGCATTGTTGTCGGCCACGTTGCCTGCGGTGAGCAGGAAATTGACAATTTGGCCGTACTGGTTGATGACCAGATGCAGTTTCCAGCCGTAGAACCAGCCCATCGAGGATTTGCCGCGGGCGGCTGAGTCGGCAAAGACCCGGTTGGCGTGGATGCGGCGGTTGTGGCAGACAGCCAACGGCTTGGAACCGATGATGTAGAAGCCGCTTGGTTGGATTTGGCAACTGAGCCACTTGGGCAACAGGAACAAGCCTGGCGGCAGGCGCGGCATGCGGGCCACGAACCGCTCGTGGCTAATCGGATTGGGAGAGTAGCCATTCGGTTGCATTCGCACACAGTTTCGGTAGTGGTACTCGAAGCACTTGGCTCCCGAGCAATGATGGAAAATGACGATGGAAAGCATTTCACTGTCACCCGGTTCCCCTGCCCGAATCGCGGGTAGGGATTGATTGGCCGCTTGCCAATCAGTGAGTGCATTGCAGAAATCATCACAGGCGACGAGTATCTCGATTAACCTAAAAGCCTTATCATCGCTGAGCATAACGAAAGGGATTGGATGAGAAATGATTGATAGACACTTCAAATCTCGTCAATCTCTTTCGCTTCTGCACTCATTATCAGCTATTTATGCCTTTAGTTATTCATAACCCACGTTAAGAAAATTTTGGCGAAAGGCCACGAAGCAAAGGCACGCTCTTATCTCTCGGATAAACTGCTGTTGATGACGAGATGCTCCTCGGAACCAAAAATGATTTTCTTCCGACTGGCAATTTCATACCCCGCCAAGGTGCCGCTTGCTTGTAGCTGTAGTTTCAGGCGTTTCTCCGAATCGTACAAGTAATTCGAGCGGCCCGTCACGCCTTCAATCGTAGCGACTCTGCCGTCTTTGTCGTAAGTGAGTTTCAGCCAATGCACCGCCGTGTTCTCGCCGGGTTTGCGGTTGTAAAGCCGCACGTTGGCCGCCGGTTGCGAAAGCATGTAGCTGCCGCGCAAACCCGGCTTGCAAATGTCCAGTTCACGGAAAACGGCCAGTTCCTTCGACCAGTCAATGCGGCTGGTGGTTCGGTTTTCCGGCTGCCCATTGATGCGAATCTCCTTCTGCACCTCCAGCCGCGACGAATCGAGCCGTTGAACCTGCCCGTCAATCAGCGAGTTAAGGTCAACGAGACACATTCCGTCGGCCTGCACCGTCGGGTCGCCGCACGCCGTCAGCAGTGCGAGCATTGCTATCAAAATTCTCATCGCTTCGATGCTTTGTGAACCGTTACCGCCGATGCGGCATCTTCGATTTGGGTAAAAATCGGCTAAAACGGCAATTTGTCAGAACTGTGATTTCAAAATGATTGGTTTGATTGACATGATTTTCTCCCTTCATGCCCATCACGAAAATCACTTTAGAATCGCAGTTCAGACTATCGGCGTTTTGGGCAAAAATTGCAAAATCCCGCAATGGCCTGTCCCGACCTGCCTGCCACGCCTCGGCGTGGTCGGGGGCGGGAACGCCTAAAACGATAAACGTTAAACGAACTTACTTCTCTACAAGAATCTCGCCCGTCATTTCAACTGGTATGGACACACCCATCAGCGTCAGGATGGTGGGGGCCAAGTCGCCGAGCTTGCCGCTCTTGATGTTGCCTTCGTAGTTGTTGTCCACCAAAATCAGCGGCACCGGATTGGTGGTGTGGGCCGTGTTCGGCGTGCCGTCAGGGTTTACCATGCAGTCCGAATTGCCGTGGTCGGCGATGACGATGCACGTATAGCCGTTCGCCAGCGCGGTTGTCACCACTTTCACGGCTGCTTCAAACACGCCCGTGTGGCCCACCATGTCGGCATTGGCGAAGTTGAGGCACACAAAGTCGGTTTCCTTTTTCTGCAATTCCTTCACAATGGCATCGCGGATGTCGAAGGCACTCATTTCGGGCTGCAGGTCGTAAGTGGCCACTTTCGGCGACGGACACATGATGCGCTGCTCGCCGGGGAACGGCTCCTCGCGGCCGCCGGAGAAGAAGAACGTCACGTGCGGATATTTTTCGGTTTCGGCGATGCGAATCTGCTTTTTGCCCGCCTTCGACAGCACTTCGCCCAGCGTGTTGTTCAGGTTGTCTTTGTCGAAAATCACCCGCACGTTCTGGAACGTGTCGTCGTAGTTGGTCATGGTCACGTAGTGCAGGTTCAGCTTTTTCATTTGGAAGTCGGGAAAATCCTCCTGCGTGAGCACTTGCGTGATTTCGCGGCCCCGGTCGGTGCGGAAGTTGAAGCACAGCACCACGTCGCCGTTTTCAATCAGGCCCACCGGTTTTTCGTCCTTGTCGGTGACGATGATGGGCCGCACAAACTCGTCGGTCACGCCTATCTCGTACGATTTCCGCAAGCCTTCCAGCGGGTCTTGCACGTTCGTGCCCACGCCCTGCACCATCGCATAGTAAGCCTGTTTCACGCGGCCCCAGCGTTTGTCGCGATCCATGGCGTAGTAGCGGCCCGTCACCGTAGCGATTTTGCCCGTGCTGGCTGCCAAGTGGCTTTGCAGTTCTTCCAAGAATCCCAGTCCTGACTTGGGGTCGGTGTCGCGGCCGTCGAGGAAGGCGTGAACGAACACGTCCGTAAGCCCGTAGTCATGGGCGATGGAACACAGCCCCTTGACGTGGTTGATGTGCGAATGCACGCCGCCGTCGGACACCAGCCCGATGAAATGCACCTTTTTGCCGTTGGTTTTCGCGTATTCCAACGCTTCCACCAGCACCGGCTCGCGGTCAAGGGTGTGTTCTTCCACCGCCTTGTTCACCTTCACCAAATCTTGGTACACCACGCGGCCCGCCCCGATGTTCATGTGGCCCACTTCGCTGTTGCCCATTTGTCCGGGCGGCAGGCCCACTGCCAGCCCGGAGGTGTTCAACTGGGCGTGCGGATACCGTTCTAACAGACTGTGCATGAAGGGCGTGCGGGCTTGGTCAATGGCCGACACTTTGGGGTCGGGGGCAATGCCCCAGCCGTCGAGGATGAGAAGGACTACTTTCTTGTTCATGGGAAGAGTGATAAGTGATAAGTCGTCAGTGGCAAGTGGCAAGTCGTCAGTGGTCAGTTTGCCGAGGTGGCGTTTTGGGCAAAAATCGTCAAATCCCGCAAACGGCGGGAACGGCAAAACAACGAAAAAAACAATTCACAATTCTGAATTCATAATTCTGAATTGCTGCAAACTTGCGTTTTGGGCAAAAAACCGGAAAAACATGCACGACTGTATCCGTTTTCGGCAAAAAAACGCAATTTGCACGCGACCAAGGATGTGTATGCATTCTCTAAGAATGCCGCCTGTTTTTGGATGAAAAGGGCAAGTTGGCATAGTTTTCGCGGCCAATTGCCAGGAACTTCTCTGTAAACCGAGAAATGGAGAAAATGCATAAGATGTATAAAGTATTTGTTTTGCTTTTGGTGAGTTTGTTGGCAATGAGCCGAACCGATGCCCAAGTCCAAGGCGATGTGTTTGAAGGAGCGAAAATTGCGCTGAGAACCGGCAACGCCCGTGAACTGGCCCGTCATTTCAACGCCAACATCGAGCTGAACATTGAGTCGGAGAATGTGGAGATGGACAAAGTGAGCCAAACCCAAGCCGAATTGATTTTGCGGACGTTCTTCCAAAAAAACCCGGCAAAAGATTTTGTCTATGTCCACCAAGGCGCCTCGCCCGAAGGCTCCAAGTACAGCACCGGCACCTACCAGTCGGGTTCGCGAGCCTATTTGGTCTATATCGTGGTGAAACAATTCGGCGGCCGCTACATGATTGACCGTATTGACTTCCGCCAGAAGACGTAAGGGCAACGTGCAAAGTCGTTGGTGGTCAGTGGTCAGTCGAAATCAAACTGTAAGCAATTGAACGCCAGACGCTTGCCACGGTTTTTGTGCGTCAAAAGCAATGTAAGCTGATTTCTGTCAGGCACTTGGAAATTCGGGATGCCGTTTTGGGCAAAAATCGCCCAAAACGGCATTTTCGTTTGTAGATTCTATAAGGTTTGGGATTTGCGCAGGAGACCCCCCCCCTCAACCTTTACAGGGTTCCAAACCCTGTAAAGGTTGAGGGGGGGCGTTTTGGGCAAAAAACACTTAAAACGCCGAACGGTAAACGCCAAACGTTAAACGAAACCTGCTACCTTTGCCGTCGAAAAAGTTTGCCGCAAGGCGACATCTTCCATTTTCATCGGCAAGTCGTTGAGGAAAACCAGAGCATCGCGGCGTTTTGGCAGCTATCCGTACCTGACGGTGGTTTTCAGCATCACCTTCGCCCTGTTTGTGCTGGGGCTGAGCGGGTTGTTGGCCTTGCAAGCCTTCCGTTTGTCCGACTCCATCAAGGACAACGTGGAGGTTTACGTATATTTGGACAAGTACATGGCCGGTGACGAAGTGCGGCGCACCGGCCAACTGATACGCCGCAAGGATTACTTGTCGGTGAAGGAAAACCGGCCGCAAATCCGGTTTGTGTCCAAAGACGACGCGGCCCGGCGCATCATCCGTGACACGCACGAGGATTTTGTCACGCTGCTCGGCGAAAACCCCCTGCGCGACGCGTATGTGATTCGCATCAAGCCGGAACTGTACCAAAAGGAACAGATGCGCCAAATCAAGGCCGACTTGGAGGCAGTGAAAGGGGTGTTTGAGGCGGTTTACTTGGAAGAACAGGTCGAAGAGGCCAACAAGAACATTTACAAAATCACTTGGGTGCTGCTCGGCTTTGCGGCGGTGCTTTTCATCGCGGTTTTCGTACTGATCAACAACACGTTGCGGCTGGCCATGTACTCGCAACGCTTCCTGATTCGCAGCATGCAGTTGGTGGGTGCCACGGGTTCGTTCATCCAAAAGCCCTTCTTGCTGCGTTCGGCTTTTTACGGGTTCGTGGGCGGCATCGTCGCCTCGGCCGGGCTGTACGGGCTATTGAGCTACGCCAGCACCGAACTGGACATTTTTACGCTGATACAAGAACCCAAGGCCTTGTACATGTTTTTCGCCGGGCTTTGTACGCTGGGCGTGTTGTTGAGCATGGGCAGCTCATACCGCGCCCTGAAAAAATACCTGAACATGCCGCTGGACGAATTGTACTGAAAGTGGTCAGTCGTCAGTGGTTAGTGGGCAGCTAAAAGTATTTTTTCGCAAACTGGCGTTTTGGCTGTTCCCACCCCCGACCACGCCTCGGCGTGGCAGGCAGGTCGGGACAGGCCATTGCGGGATTTTGCAATACCGCCGCTTGCGGCATCTTCGATTTTTGCCCAAAACGCTTTTTGCCAGACAAATCAAGTTTCACGCAAAGGCGCAAAGAAAATCCGCAGAGGACGCAAAGACGATTCAATTATCTCATTGAACATTTCAACTAAGGACTAACGACTTAAGTTATGAAAACCCAACCCAACAAAGAAACCGCCCCGAAAACCGGCTTGGCTTTTGGCCGCGAGAATTACATTCTCATGCTGGCAGGCCTGGCCGTTATCACCGTCGGCTTCATTGTCATGTCCATGGACAGCGAGCCGTTCGGGTTCGGTTTCTTGGGCCTCACGTTGGGCCCGATTATCGTGCTGGCCGGGTTTGTGGTCGAGTTTTTCGCCATCCTGCGCAAGCCGAAGAAAGACGGTGGCGAATACACGAAAAACGCTGACAACTACGCGAAGAAATAAGTGCTGAGCCGTTAGTAGTGGTTGAAAAACTTTATTTTGACGGATATTTACTTTTTTAAGTAATTGATTTTGAGATATTTATCAATTTTTAAATACGTCAAAATAAAGTTTCTTGAC
>JALOMD010000432.1 GCA_025455595.1 Cytophagales bacterium
ATTGACACCCAGCCGCTTCCCATCGTGCTGAAAGCCGACGGGCTGGCGGCGGGCAAAGGCGTGATCATTGCCCAAAGCCACCGCGAGGCCCACCAAACCCTGACCGACATGCTGGCCCACGCCAAGTTCGGCGAGGCCAGCCAACGCGTGGTGATTGAGGAGTTCCTCGAAGGCATCGAACTGTCGGTTTTTGTGCTGACGGACGGCCGCAACTACAAGATTCTGCCCGAAGCCAAAGACTACAAACGCATCGGCGAAGGCGACACCGGGCCGAACACGGGCGGCATGGGAGCCGTTTCGCCCGTTTCGTTCGCCGACAAAACGTTCATGCGCAAGGTCGAGGAGCGGATTGTCCGGCCTACCGTCCGGGGGCTGCAAACGGAGAAAATCCCCTACGTCGGGTTCATCTTCTTCGGCCTGATCAGCGTCAAGGGAGAGCCTTACGTGATTGAGTACAACGCCCGCCTCGGCGACCCGGAAACCGAAGTGGTGGTGCCGCGCATCCATTCCGACTTGGTGGAACTGCTCGTAGCCACGGCACAGGGGCGGCTCGATCAAGTGCGGCTGCAAACCGTGCCCCGCGTGGCCACCACCGTCGTGCTGGTGTCGGGCGGCTATCCGGGCGACTACCAAAAAGGCAAAACGATTACGGAAGTGAACAAAGCCGAGAACGTGTTGGTTTTCCATGCAGGAACCAAATCGGAAGGCAATGGCAAACTCCTCACCGACGGTGGCCGCGTGATGGCCCTCACCGCTTTCGGGGCCGACATCCGGCAGGCGGTTGCCAAGTCGAACCAAGCTGCCGAACGCATCCAATGGGACGGCAAGTACTACCGCAAGGACATTGGTTTGGATTTATTGAAGATAAGTAGCTAACTTTAACGGCCCCCACCTCCTCCCAAGGGGAGAAGAAAAAGCAGGCAGTGG
The DNA here is from genome assembly GCA_025455595.1 of Cytophagales bacterium. Taxonomy (GTDB): domain Bacteria; phylum Bacteroidota; class Bacteroidia; order Cytophagales; family 172606-1; genus Xanthocytophaga. Next base: position 928 of record JALOMD010000432.1, read on the forward strand.
CAGTTGGCAGGGGCGTTTTGAGCAATTTTTGCCTAAAACGTTACTGCAGCCTGCCTACCGCCACTGACTACCCTTCTCCTCCCCCTTGGGGGAGGCCGGGAGGGGGCCTTCACGTAGGCGCAAGCCGACTAAATGATAGACAATTATGGCATGTGGATGCAGCACCGCCTCCAAAGACGGCAAGGCGGGAGCAACCGGCTGCGAGACAGGCGGTTGCAACAAAATGAATACGTTCGACTGGCTCGGCAACATGGACATTCCGCTGGAGCAGCGTTTCAATATCGTCGAGATTCGGTTTAAGGGAGGCCGCAAGGATTTCTTCCGCAACCCCAACCACTTGGAACTGTACACCGGCGACCCGGTGATTGTGGAAGTGACCGGCGGGCATCACTTGGGCCACGTGTCGCTGCAAGGCGACTTGGTGCGGCTGCAAATGAAAAAGAAAGCCGTAGCCGACAACGCCGAAATCAAGCAGATTTACCGGCTGGCCACCGAAAAGGACATCGAACGCCACGAACAAACCAAGGCCCGCGAGTTGCCTACCATGTTCCGTGCCCGTGAAATCATCCGCGACCTGAAGTTGCAGATGAAACTCTCGGACGTGGAGTTCCAGGCCGACAACACCAAGGCCACGTTCTACTACTCGGCCGACGACCGGGTGGATTTCCGCGAACTCATCAAGGTGCTGGCCGGCGAATTCAAGGTGCGCGTCGAGATGCGGCAAATCAGCCTGCGGCAAGAAGCCGGTCGGCTGGGCGGCCTCGGCTCGTGCGGCCGCGAACTGTGCTGCTCCACGTGGCTCACCGACTTCAAGGCCGTCTCCACCGTGGCGGCCCGTTACCAGAACCTCTCGCTGAACCCCACCAAACTGTCGGGGCAGTGCGGCCGCCTCAAGTGCTGCCTCAACTACGAGTTGGAAACGTACATGGAGGCGTTGCAGCACATCCCGACCGTGGACGAGCCGCTGAAAACCAAGCAAGGCCCGGCATACTTGCAAAAGACCGACATCTTCAAGAAAATCCTGTGGTTCGGTTACCGGGACGAAACCACGTGGCACCCGCTGAAAGTGGAACGGGTGAACGAAATCCTGACGCTCAACAAGAAAGGCGTGATACCCGAGTCGTTGTTCGAAGACGAACTGGTGCTGGCCGAAGCCGCCCCCATCAACAGCGACTTGGCAAAGTTGGACAAACGCCTCGCCCAGAAAGAACGCGAGAAAAAACGTTTCAAAAAGAAAAAACGGTAATCGTGCCGCGATGCTTCGTTCTTCGATGCTTCGTAAAGGCGTTTTGAGCAAAAAACGCCCAAAACGCCACAAAACAAAAGCAAACCCGTAAGCGGCGCGAAGCATCGAAGAACTACGCATCGCGGAATCGAAGTACAAAGCACGAAATGACAAACAAATCACGAAGTACGAAGCATCGAAGCATCGGAGCACGAAGCATCGCCGTTCTGCTCTGCCTTGCCTGCTGGGCCTGCGACCCTGACCGCGTTTATGAGCAGTACCACGACATCCCGAAAAACCAGTGGTACATTGACAGCGTGCAGCGGTTCACGTTCGAGATTGCCGATCCGGCCGTGCCGTACAATATCCATTACAACATCCGCAACGCGGTGTCGTACCCGTACTACAACCTGTTCGTAACCTATTATCTTACCGACGGGGCGGGCAAGCAGTTGTCGTCGCGGTTGCAGGAGCTGACGCTGATGGATGCCCAGACCGGCAAGCCCTTGGGCGACGGCCTCGGCGACATCTTCGACCACCAGGTGATTTCGCTGCCCAATTACCGGTTTCCGGCCAAGGGCAAGTACACCTTTGCCATCCGGCAGTACATGCGCAAAGACCCCCTGCCCGACATCATGAGCGTGGGCATCCGCGTCGAGAAAGCCCGTTGAGGAGGCAGTGGCAGCAAGCAGCGGCAGTCAAGACGTATTACTGCCTACTGCCGCTGCCTATTGCTACCGCCTACCGTTTCCCAATCTGACTTTTATGAAGACAAAATATCTGCCCATGTTTCCGTTGGGCATGGTGGTGTATCCGCAGGAGCGGGTGAACCTGCACATATTCGAGCCGCGATACCGCCAATTGGTCAACGACTGTTTGGCGCAAGGGACTACGTTCGGTATTCCCACCTTCGTCAACAACCAAGTGCAGAAATACGGTACCGAAATGCGCGTGGCCCACCTGCACCAACGCTACGAGGACGGTCGGCTGGACATTGAAACCGAGGGACTGTCGGTGTTCCGCATCATCGAGTTCGAGAACCCCGCGCCGGGCAAGCTGCACGCCGGGGCCAACGTCGAAATCCTCACCGTCTGGGGCGACCCGCAGTCGGACTTGGTGGAGGCGTTGATGACCAAGGTGAAGGAACTGTACCGCCTGCTGCAAACCGAACTGAAATTGCGTGTCTCCGACTATGATTACCTTTCCTACGCATTGGCCCACAAAATCGGGCTTTCCACCGAGCAGGAGTACGAGGTGCTGATGCTGCTTTCGGAAAAAGAACGGCAAAAATACCTGCTGGAGCATTTGGAAAAAGCCATTCCGATTATCGCGGAGATGGAACGCACCAAAGACCGCATCCGCATGAACGGCCACTTCCGCCAGTTCGACCCGCTGGACTTTTAGCAATGATTGAATGATTGAGTTTTGAACGAGTGAATGGAAGTGGGAATGCGGATTGGGGAATGCGGAAAGGCGTTTTGGGCAAAAATTGCCTAAAACGCTGTTTTTCTTGAATTCCACCTGTCAGTCGCTTGGCATTCAATCGGGATTCCGTTGTTTCCAATCCATTACCGCTTTTTCCCTATTTTCACGGCCTCAATGAACCACCAACATTCATTCATTCATTCAACATTCAATCATTCACTCATTGCCCCCACATGGAAACATTCGACCGCATTGCCCGCACCTTGGCCGACCAAGGTTTCAAAGTAGCCTCCTCCGATTTCACCCGTCCGTGGGGCGGCTTTTTCGTGATTGACGAAACGCAGACCGAAGCCTTCATCGAAACCTATTTTCCGGGATTGCCGCCGGGCAGCTTGCTGCAAGGTGCGCGGCTCAGCCCGAAGATTTTGGTGGTGGCTCCGCACAAACGCCTGTCTTGGCAGTATCACTTTCGTCGGGCCGAAGTGTGGCGCGTGGTGGAAGGCCCCATTGCCGTGGCCAAAAGCGACACCGA
>JALOMD010000433.1 GCA_025455595.1 Cytophagales bacterium
GGCCAGCGGTGCGTGGTTCATGCCGGGGCCGTCATCGGCAGCGACGGGTTCGGGTTCGCCCCGCAACCCGACGGCAGCTACCGGGCCATTCCGCAAGTGGGCAACGTGGTGCTTGAAGACGACGTGAGCATTGGGGCCAACACCGTAATTGACTGCGCTACAATGGGTTCCACCATTATCCGGCAAGGCACCAAGCTCGACAACCTCATCCAAATCGCCCACAACGTGGAGGTGGGCAAGCACACGGTGATTGCCGCGCAAACGGGCGTGTCAGGCTCCACCAAAATCGGCGACTACTGCGTCATTGCCGGGCAAGTGGGCATTGTGGGCCACCTGCAAATCGCCGACCGCACCAGCATCGGGGCGCAGTCGGGCATTTCCAAATCCATCCAAAAGTCCGGCCTCAAGCTGCAAGGTTCGCCCGCGTTCGACTACAAAGACAACCTGCGTTCGCTGGCCGTTTTCCGCAACCTGCCCCGGCTGCAGAAACGCGTTGAGGAATTGGAAGAAAAAACACTAAATTTGCCGCTTAAATAATTCAGAATTAAGAATTCAGAATTCAGAATGGGCGGGGCCGAAGCCTGCGTAAGCCCTCTGAAGCCTTTTTGAGGGACACGGTGCTGCCGACCATTTCCGGCTTGTGGCTGGCTTGACAAGGAAAATTCTGAATGCCAGCCCACTGTGTGTGCCTTGTGAACACGCAATCGGTTTCGTCAAAGCGATAATTCTGAATTCTGAATTCTGAATTAAAAAGATGCATCTCAAGCAACACACCATCAAGAAAGCAGTGACGGTTTCAGGCGTTGGCCTGCACACGGGTGTTCCGGCCAACATGACCTTCCTGCCCGCCAAGCCTCACCACGGATACAAGTTCCAACGCATAGACCTCGAAGGACAGCCCATTGTTGACGCAGACGTTGACAACGTGGTGGATTTGTCGCGCGGCACCACCATCGAGCAGAGCGGTGCCCGCATCAACACCGTGGAGCACACGCTGGCCGCGTTGGTGGGCTTGGAGATAGACAACGTGCTGATTCAGCTCGACGGCCCCGAGCCGCCGATTATGGACGGCAGTTCCATTCAGTTTGTGGAGGCGTTGGAAAGTGCCGAACTCGAAGAACAAAACGCCCTGCGCAACTTTTACGAAATCACCGAGGAAATCCGCTACAAAGACCGCGAACGCGACGTGGAGATTGCCGCCTTGCCGCTCAACGACTACCGCATGACGGTGATGGTGGACTACAACTCGCCGGTGTTGGGCAGCCAGCACGCCTCGTTGACCGACATCACGCAGTTTCCCAAGGAAATCGCCGCCTGCCGCACGTTTTGCTTCCTGCACGAACTGGAAATGCTGCACAAGGCGGGCCTCATCAAGGGCGGCGACCTGAACAACGCCATCGTGATTGTGGATCGGGTGATTCAGGACGAGGAGCTTGACTATCTGGCCGGGCTGTTTCACAAACCCAAGGTGGAGGTTCGCAAGGAAGGCATCCTGAACAACGTGGAACTGCGGTACAAAAACGAACCCGCCCGCCACAAACTGCTCGACCTGATGGGCGACTTGGCCCTTGCCGGCCGTCCGCTGAAGGCGCAGATTCTGGCCGCCCGCCCCGGCCACGCCGCCAACGTGGCCTTTGCCCGCAAAATCAAGAAGAAAATGCAGGAGTCGGCCAGCAGCGTGCCCACCTACGACCCCAAGCAGCCGCCGGTGCTCGACTCGATGGCCATCTCGAACATCCTGCCGCACCGCTATCCGTTCCAACTGATTGACAAAATCATCCATCTGGACGAAAACTCGGTGACGGGCGTGAAAAACGTGACCATGAACGAGCCGTTTTTCATGGGGCATTTTCCGGGCAACCCCGTGATGCCGGGCGTGCTGCAAATTGAGGCGATGGCGCAGACGGGCGGCATTTTGGTACTCAGCACCGTGCCCGATCCCGAAAACTACTGGACGTATTTCTTGGGCATCGAAAACTGCCGCTTCCGGCGCATGGTGATGCCCGGCGACACGATTGTGTTCAAGTGCGAGCTGCTGGCTCCCATCAAACGCGGCATTGCCAAAATGCAAGGGCAGGCTTATGTGGCCGGGCAAGTGGTGTGCGAAGCCGTGATGTCGGCGAGCATCGTCCGCAAAGACAAGTGATTAATTCAGGATCAGGATTTTCAGGATTGACAGGAAAAACAGGATTGCCCGCTCATTCTCGAACCGGGCCTCTTGTCCGCAGACGAATTTTGCATCCTGTTTTTCCCGTCAATCCTGAAAATCCTGATTCTGATAATTTTCGCCCAAAACGCCCAAACTCGAAACAAACTCAGAATTTTGAATTCTGAATTGGCTTCGCCGAACTTACGTTTCTGAATTAAAAATGAGCCAACCCTTAGCGTACATACACCCCGAAGCAAAGTTAGGTGCCAATGTCGTGGTCGAGCCTTTCGCGTCTATTCACAAAAACGTGGTGATTGGCGACGGCACGTGGATTGGAGCCAACGCAGTAATCAATGAAGGGGCACGCATTGGTAAGAACTGCCGCATTTTTCCCGGCGCGGTAATTTCGGCCATTCCGCAAGACTTGAAGTTCGTCGGCGAAGAAACCACTGCCGTGATCGAAGACGGTACAACTATCCGCGAATTCGTGACCATCAGCCGGGGTACGGTTGACAAATACACCACCGTCATCGGCAAAAACTGCCTGCTGATGGCTTATGTACATGTGGGCCACGACTGCATCATTGGCGACAACTGCATTTTGGGCAATGTGGTGCAACTGGCCGGGCACGTGGAAGTGGAAGACTACGTGATTTTCGGCGGAGCCTGCGCCGTGCAGCAGTTTTCGCGCATCGGTGCCCACGCCTACATTGGCGGCGGGTCGTTGGTGCGCAAAGACGTGCCGCCGTTCGTCAAGGCCGCCCGCGAGCCGCTCTCCTACAGCGGCATCAACTCGGTGGGGCTGCGCCGCCGGGGTTTCACCAACGAGCAAATCAACGAGATTCAGGAAATGTACCGCTACGTGTATCTGCGCGGTTTGAACAACGCCGATGCCATCTCGGCCATCGAAGGCAAGCTCCCCGTCTCCGCCGAACGCGACCAAGTGATTGACTTCATCCGCAACTCCGAACGCGGCATCATGCGCGGAAGCGGAGACTGAATTCAGAATTATGAATTCAGAACGGCGGACTGAAACGGTTTCACCCTGACAATCAATGGGCTGGCTGCTCCAGCGTTTTAGGCGATTTTTGCCCAAAACGCTGGCCGCTGTTTGTTTGCAACCTTTCTGACCTCTGCACTCTGACCTCTAACCTCACTGGTATATCCGCACATAGTCCACTTCCATGCGTTGGGGGAAAACACTGTCGTCAACGCCCTGTTGGCCGCCCCAAGCCCCGCCTACGGCAATGTTTAGCAACAAGTGAAACTTTTGGTCGTAGGGCCACGTAGCCGGGTCGTTGCGTTTGTCGTTGGCAAAAGTGAAATACGGCTTTTCGTCCACGTAAAACGTGATTTGTTTGGCGTTCCAGTCCATGCGGTAGGTGTGGAAGGCCGTGGTGGCATCCGGCACCGTCGTCCGGTTGCCTTTGTTGGTTTTGATGGCGTGATTGTACGCCTTGGTGTGGACGTTGGCATGAACCACGCCGGGGTCGAAGCCGACGTGTTCCATGATGTCCAGTTCGCCGTCGTCGGGCCATTTGAGCGGCGTGGTCGAGGCCAGCATCCAAACGGCGGGCCATGTGCCACGACCTTGCGGCAGCTTGGCCCGCACTTCCACGCGGCCGTACTGCCAGTCGCCCTTGCCTTTGGTGACGAGCCGCGCCGAGGTGTAGTCGTTGTTTTCGTACTTTTCCTTGCGGGCTTCAATCACCAGCAGGCCGTTTTCGACGCGGGCGTTTTCGAGGCGGTCTTTGGTGTAAAACTCCAATTCCTGGTTGCCCCAGCCGTGGCCGCCCACGTCGTAGCTCCACTTCTTGGCATCGGGCAGGCCCGTATAGTCGAATTCGTCGGCCCAAACGAGGCGGTACTTTTTTTCCGGTTCGCGTGTTGCGTGGTTCGGGGCGGCGGCATTGCCAAAAAGCAAGGCGAGCCAAAGCGGGAAGATGTGCATGGCGGAAAG
>JALOMD010000434.1 GCA_025455595.1 Cytophagales bacterium
GCGTAGGCAATGGCCTGCGCGTGGTTGCCCGACGAATGCGTACACACGCCGTTTTTCAGTTCGGCATCGGTGAGTTGCAGCACGGCGTTCAGGCCGCCCCGGATTTTGAATGCCCCTATTTTCTGGAAATTCTCGCACTTGAAATGGATTTCCGCCCCGGCCATCCGGTTGATGGTCTGGCAAGTCAAAACCGGCGTGCGGTGGATGTACGGACGGATGCGTTCGTGGGCGGCGGCGATGGTTTCTGTGTTCACGTTCGTTTATCGTTTTACGTTTATCGTTCAAAGTTTATCGTTTTGGGCATTTTTTGCTCAAAACGCCATTGCCAGAATCAGGAGTTACAGAATTCACAGAAAAAACAGACTTGTAGGGCATGGCTTGCTCTGCCTTTGTTGCGTGCAGGCTCGGATTGTCTTTGCCAAGCCTGTGTTTCCGGTCATCCCGCCTTGCGGGAAGACCTGCGTGGCAGAAGCGTTTTAGGCAAAAAACGCCCAAAACGATGAACGTTAAACGATAAACGTTAAACGTTAACAAGCCGCTTGTACGTCGAAATTGGCGATGAGGATGTAGTCGAGCTTGCGGCGTTTGCCGAGGCCGAAGAGGTAGAAACGCTTGCCGTCCGTGACCGAATAGACCGACTGCGAACGGCCGGTTAGGAATTGCTCTACGGGCGAACGGTAGCGGACTTTTTCGTAACGGAAACCGGGATTGGCCTTGACAAACGCTTCGAGTTTTTCCTCCACTGCCTTCGCGTTTTCGCCGAGTTGCACGCCGAGGAAACCTTCGTAATCCACGCCGGAGTCGTCGCCGGTACGTTGGATGCCGTACAGCCGGCACGGGGCGGCCGGGTTGTGGCGGGCGGTGTAGTCGTCGCCGAGGGCAAAGATGCGGCAATTTTGCGCGGGCAGGTTCCAGAAATGCAACTGCCCGATGGGGCACAGCGAGTCGGTGTGTACGAAAGTGGAGTCGTAGCGGCCCAGCCGTTGCACGAAGTCGCGGATAGAGACATCGCGAACCGGTTTGGCGGGATGAAAATACTGTATTCTACTGAAATTCGACAGAGAAGCGACAGCGTTTCCAGCAGCAGCAGGCTCGACTGCGGTGGCGGTGTCTTCAATCGGCAGCACGGTTGTGTCAGGAGCCTGAATCGCGGACACGGAATCAGGCGCGGCGTTTTCTTGCCGGTCAGACTGCTTTTGGTTGCAAGCCGCCGATAGGAAAATCACCAGTGAAAATATCAGTAAAAACAGGTTTTGTCTCATGTTTTTGTGAATCATTGAAATGCAATGATAGATGAACAGTGCGTGACGCTTTTTGTCTGAACGTTGATTATTTTCAGACAGGATTTGTTTTCAGACAGGATTTACAGGATGAACAAAATTTACCGCCATTCTGCGAATGCTGATTCTGACAGGCGGCGTTTTGGACGTTCCCGACTCGTCGGGACGCTTGGCGGCACGGCCGCCCTGACAATCCGTTTTGGGCAATTTTTGCCTAAAACGCCTTCATTCCAAAATCCGCCCTCCGAAATCCGAAATTCTTTGGCTCCCCTCACGCCAGGTCGTGACCTGACGGCTTCGGGGCTGGGGGGCCTCAGTATCCCAAAAACTCACGCCCCAACTCAGTGGCCATTTGGTAAATCAGGTACGTGATCAGAATCTTGTCGGACTGGTTTTCGCTTTCGCCGGGGCTGACGTACAGGTACGTGTCCTGCCGCCGCCCGCCGCCTTGGTTGCGCACGCCGCTGCGTTGCACCAATGCCTTCACTTGGTCGTTGATGCGCACCTCAAACGTGTTGCGCGGCGCAACGGCACGCACCGTATAGACATCGTAACCTAATTGGCCCTCGAACCGTTTCTCCGTCATGGTGTAGTCGCCCACGAGCAGGCGTTGGGCGGTGCAGCGGATGCGAATCGGCGAGACGCTCTTGGAATAGACGTTCATCGAGTCGCGGGTGAGGTCGCTGCTGGCCGTGATGTCGTATTCCGCCCCCGAAGTCTCGTTGCGCAGCAGGATACGCGTGCGGTACTCGCCGCGTAGAAAACTTTCGTTCAGCGAGTAGCTTTGCTCGTAACGCCACTGCTGCGACGGCCCGGCCACTTGCCGCAACGTGATGCTTTTGTTGCGGCTGCCGCCCCGGAAACTGCCGCGTTCGGTTTCCTGCATGACAAAAAACTTGGGCCTCGTCCCGCCGAACCCGTACTGCGACAAGTCAACCAGCGGGCGGAACAGCGTTTGGGCGGGCAGGCGGCGGCCCGGGTGCTCCACAGCCCCGGCCACGGATGTTTCGAGCAGTCTGGCCCAGTCGTCCGGTTCCACCTCGGCCACGCCGCTCATCTGTCCCGAACGGTTGGCCGTGCTGAACGGCAGCACCTGCTTGCCCGAAAATACGGTTTTGCCGGTGCTGTCTTGTACTTGTACCGTAGTGGTGCTCAGGAAGTTGCGTACCAACCCGCCCAGCGAGTCGGCGGCGGTGGTGGTCAGTTGCACCACTTGCTGCACGCCCACGTAGTACGCACCTTTGCCCCGGCTGCGGTCTATTGGCAGCGGAGCCACCACGTTGCGGTAGTCGAGCCAGTGGCCGGGCGGCTGGCGCAAGTGTACCTTTTGCACGGCCAGTTTGCTCGCCAAGGCGGTTTCCAGGCTGCGCATGACGCGGGTTTGCAACTCGGGGCGGGTGGCCAGGTAGTCGGGGAAGCTTTCTTCGCTGAGGGTGCTGCGCACGGCCGGCGACAACCGCACCACCTGCTCGATGCGGGTGACAACCGCCACCACCGAGTCTTGCCGCGCTGCTTGTGCGCTGCTTGTCCACCAAGCGGCGGGCAAGCACATTGCTATCATCAAGATGAGAATACGGCGAATCATGGACTAAATATGGCAAACGAATTGGAAAAGGAAAATCAGAAAGTAGAAATTGGGGGCGGCACCCGATGGCGGGTGGCGTTTTGGGCAAAAATTGCCCAAAACGCCCAATTCGTTTCCGTAAGGGCGAACCCGCTTGTTTGCTTACCACAATCCTGTTTTTTCTGCAAATCCTGTAAATCCTGATGCTGACAATGATGAAACATCTGTCCGTTGGCTCGTTTGAATGGACTGCTTTGGCTGCCTTTGTTTTGCTGTCGGTTGCTCCGGTTTTCGGGCAACGGAAATCGCCGGAAGGTACGCCGCCTGCCTTGCGTTTCGACACCAACTACATCGCCAGCCACCGCCATTTGCTGTGCGTGAATTTGGTGAACACAGTGCGCGACCTGAGCATGACCGTCACCAATCCGGGCAACACGGCCGAACAGTTGGTTTACCGCACCAACAACTTCCAGAACTGGGGCTTTGGTGCCAGCTACAAGTGGCTGTCGTTCGAGTTGTCCACGCGGGTTTCGTTCCTTTCCCCGCGCGACGAACGCAAGGGAGCAACCAGGCCGTTCGGACTGCGGTTCGGGGTCAACGGACGGAAGTTCTGGTTCAACTCGTTTTTCCAATATTACCAAGGGATGTACTTGGATAATCCACAAAACTTTGACAGCCAGTGGTTTGCAAATAACCGAAACTACCCGATTCGCCCCGACATCGGCAACCTGACCATTTACGCGACGGTCAACTACGCGTTCAACCACCGGCGGTTTTCGCAGAACGCCTCGCTCTGGCAAGTCGAGCAGCAAAAGCGCAGCGCGGGTACGTTCATCGTCGGGTTGTCGGCGGGGCTGTACGGCATCCAAGCCGATTCGTCGGTGGTGCCGCAGCGGCTGCAAGGCCGGTTTGCCTCCACGGCCAACGTTATCTCCAGCGGTACGCTGTACTTGGGCATCAACGCCGGTTATTTGCACACGTTCGTCATCAAACAGCGCGGTTTCATTCATCTGGGGCTGATTCCGAGCATCGGGATTCAAGGCCGGGGCTACCTGCTCAGCGACAGCACCCAAGTGAACCAAGGCGAAGGGGCCGCCACGGCCGAATTCCGCTTTTCGATGGGCTACAACGGCCGCCTGTACTACGGCGGACTGGCCGCTTCCAGCATCGCCTTCGCCGACAACAACGCCCTCGGCGGCGTGGTCGGGCTGACGCACAGCTACGTGCGGCTGTTTTTCGGGCGGCGTTTCCGCCTCGGCTTCCGAGGGAGTAACAAGCGTTTTGGGCAATTTTTGCTTAAAACGCCTCTGCCCCACGCCCATGCCCCATGCCCTCCGCCCCATGCTCTCTGCCCCATGCCCCTGCCCTCTGCATTTTTTCCTACCTTTGCGCCGTTTTGCGTCACGCGCAATCCGCCTGCCGATGTCACGCAAGCATCCGC
>JALOMD010000435.1 GCA_025455595.1 Cytophagales bacterium
AGCGTGGGTGTTTGGATGCGCAGGTCGTCCTTGAATCTGGCGGCAATCTGCCGTTGTTCGGTTGCCGAAACCGCCCGGTCGCTGGCAAACGTCCCGGCCAAGATGTTCTCCTGCACACTCATGTCCAAGAAAAGCCCCTGCTGCTTGCGGTCTTCCGGCACGTAGCCGATGCCGTGCGCAATGGCATCGGCCGGGTGGCGGATGTCGCAAAGCCGACCTTCGAGCCGCACTTGTCCGCCGGTTCTGGCATCCATGCCGAAGATGGTGCGGGTAATCTCGCTGCGCCCGGCCCCGACCAGCCCGGCCAAGGCCACAATTTCGCTTTTGCGCACCGAAAAACTGATGTCCTGGAAACGTTCGCCCGACAGGTTTTCCACGCGCAGCAGTTCGTCGCCCGGCGCGGCGGACTTGGTTTCGTTCATTTTCACAATGTCGCGGCCCACCATGAGGCGGATGAGTTGGTCGGGCGTGGTTTCGGCCACGGGCAGCGTGGCTTGGTGGCGGCCGTCTTTCAGCACCGTCACGCGGTCGGCAATCTCGAAAATCTCGGCCATGCGGTGCGAAATGTAAATCACACCCGTTCCGGCGGCGCGGCGTTCGCGGATGATGCGGAACAGCGTCTGCGTCTCCTGCTCGGCGATACTGGCCGTCGGTTCGTCCAAAATCAGCACTTTCGGCTCTTGGCTCAACGCCTTCAGCTTCGGGTAATCAACCAGTCCCCAGCGGTTGGTCGGCAGGCGGTTGGCGAAGATGTTCTCGGCCACCGAAAGCGAATCCACCAAGCTGCGTTCCTGATACACGATGGCGATGCCCAACGCACGGGCGTGGTTGAAATCGGAAATCGTAATTGGCTGACCATTAATGCTTACCTCGCCGCCTGCGTCGGGTTGGTGGTTGCCCACCAGTATGTTCATCAGCGTGCTTTTGCCCGCGCCGTTCTCGCCGCAAACGGCATGCACTTCGCCCGCCCGCAGCGTGAACGACACGTCGGACAATGCCTTCACGCCGGGGAAGGTTTTCGATACGTGGCTCAGAACCAGCATGTTGAAGTACGAATTTCAGGTCAGAGTTAAGAGGTCAGAGGTCAGAATGCGTTTTGGGTGATTTTTGCCCAAAACGGCTTTTACATGCAGGTCTGTACGCTGTGCGTCTGACCGGAAGCACAGGCCCGCTAAAGACAACAGGCTCGGATACTCTTTTTGAACAAGGACGGCCGCAGGCTGGCTTTGGACAACCGCAGATGCTGCATTCGTCTGTTGTGTTCACTGGCGACTTGCCACTGACGACTTATCACTTGCCATTCGCACCACCTCTCCTCTCTTGGCCGATTCGTAGGCGGCGAACACCAGTTGCACCGTTTTGAAATTATCAGCCCCGGTGGTTTCGGCGGGGGCTTTGCCTTGCAAGTCGTTGAGGATGTCGCGGTTGCAGTCCACGATGGACGAATGCACCACGGCATAATCCGGGTTCAGCCACGGGTACATCACGGGCTTCACCACCTCCGAAACGGTGCCTTGCCGCGTGGTGGTGCGGATTTCGTAGTTGCCCATCAGATGCACGCTGCCCGTCTCGCCTTCCACCAGTATCAGCGTCTGCGGAAAATACTCGTGTTCGTAAATGGAGTTGAACGACAGTTCCACGAAGCAATCCACTTGGCGGTCGGTACGAATCAGGATGTTGGCCACGTCTTCCCCCTTCAAATCAGACACGACGCGCTGCGTGGTGCAGTACAGCGAAACGGCCTCGCCGAAGAAAAACCGCACCAAGTCCAACTGGTGCGAGCCGTTGTCGGCAATGATCAGGTTCTCAATCTGTTTCAGCAGCGGCTGGTTGACGTACAAGTCCGGGAAGCCGGTGCAAAACGACACCCGCGCCTTGAACGGCCGCCCGATGGCACCCGAATCCAGAATGGCCTTGAGCCTGCGCATAGGTGCCTGCCAGCGGAAATTCTCGTGGATGTAAAACCGCACGCCTGCCGTGGCTCTCATCATCTGTTCGGCTTCGGCGAGGCTGCGAGCCATCGGCTTTTGGCAAATCACGTCAATGCCCCGCGCGGCCACCTTCTGGGTCAGTTCGGCATGGGCATCCACTTCGGTGATAATGTCCACAAAATCAAGTTCGTGGGCGTGCCGGTCGAGGAGTTCGTCGGGGTTGTCGTAGATGTTCGCCACGCCGAATTTTTGGCCCAAGGCTTCGGCTTTGGCGCGGGTTCGGTTATAGAAGGCAATGGGCTGCACGCCTTTCAGTTCCAGCCAAGCCGGAATCTGGTAGTTGGCCCAAAAACCGCACCCGAAAACAGCGAATTTGAGAGTCATAAGTGGTAAGTCATAAGTGGTAAGTGGTAAGTCGTAAGTGAAAAGCCCCTCCCGGCTGCACAGGCTTGTCCCGAAACTCTCGTTTCGGTCGCCCCCAAGGGGAGGGGAAAAGATTTTGAAAAAAAGCGTTTTGGGCATTTTTTGCCCAAAACGGTGAGAAACCTCATCCCAGCCCCGTCAGGAAGGTATGCGTTTGTGGGTGCCTCAATTTGTTGTTACAGGCCTGTCCGTATGAAAGGCTCGGTTTGCTCACAGGCACACCCCTCTCTTTGGGAGAGGGGTTGGGGGTGAGACCCTAAATCGCTTCCACCAGCAGTACCCAGTCTTCGCCGGTGACGGGGCCGAGGCGTTGCGTGGTTTTCTTGTCAACGGTGCTTTCCTTCTCGAATTTGCCGGTTTGTGGGTTGTACCAACGCACCCGAAAACGGCTGCCCGTCAAATAGTTGAAATCAACCGAGACGGAGCCAATCTGCGGCAGATACGACACCAGCAGCCGCTTATCGTCACTTACGGCAGTGGTTACGTAGTTGGGTTTGGCCCAGTCGCCGTAACCGGAGACCACGCCTTGGTGGCGCACGTCAGGAGCCAGCGTCCACCACGGGATTTGCTCAAAAAACCGAACGACGTGGCCCATCTGGTACGCTCCCGGATACCGCATGATGTCGCGCCAGTCGGGCGGGAAGTACCAGATGTCGGAGCCGTAGGCGTGGCCCGCGCCGCCGCAGAGCATCGTCCAGTACGCCTGCCGCCGCACGATTTGCGGCACGCCCATGTCGTTGTCTTTCTTTGCACCGCTGCCTTCGTACTGCGCCTCGCCCAGCACAAACGGCATCACGTCCGACTTCGACCACTCGCGCAGAGCGGCTTCATAGACATGCGGCAGCAAGTCGCCGGTCACCCAGTCGTTGGGTTTTTCGCGCCAGTAGGTATAAATGAAACTGAAACCCAGCCACGGGGCGTACTGGAACAGATCGGTGCTGGAATGCGGCGGCGAAGCGTGGTAAGTAATCAACTGATGCTTGGGGGCCGTCTCGTACAGTCCTTCGATGAATGCAAACAGGCTTTCGCGGTCGGTCTTGGGGTCGTTGTCGCCGCCTGCAATCCAGAGCAGGTTCTTGAACTTGGCGAACTTGCGGCCCAAGTAACGCCCGTACGACCGGTTCTTCGCCGGGCCGTTCTTTTGAATCGGCTTTTCGGGCGTGTTGCCGAAACCTTCCTTGCAGCACCCCAGCCACGGCTGCGACATAACAATGAGCAGCCCCATTGAGTCGGCTTTGGCAATGACGCGGGCCACGTGGTCGTGGTAGGCTTCGTTGGGCTTGGAAAAATCCACGTCACCAAGGAAAGGCTTCTGCCCATAGCGGCTCACTTGCTCCGGTGCCATCACGACTTGCACTTGGATGGTGTTGAAACCCTGCGCCTGACGAAACGCCATGTACTCGACGGCCTCTTCGGTGGTGAGTTGCATGAATATCTGCCAGCCGGTGTCGGCGGTGTACAGGAACGGCTTTCCGGCTTGGTCAGTGAAATAACGCTTGTTTTCGCTGATTTTCAAAGGAAAGGCCGGACGCTGAGCCAGACAAGCGAACGGAATCAACAGGCAAAGTATAATATGTTTCATGTTCGCGATGTAAGTCCCCAGTCGTTAGTAGTCAGTCATTAGTCTTTGGTCCAGTGACGATGGCGTTTTAAGCAAAATTCGCCCAAAACGCCATCCAATCGAACCCGCCCGATTCTTAATTCTGAATTCATAATTCTGAATTCAAAAGGATTCCCTTGTAGTACTTGTCCGGCTTTTGGGCCAGTTCGGCGAATATTTCCGGGGCCTGCCACATGTTCAAGTGCGTGGTCATGTCCGCGAATTTCAGGCGACCGGAATGCAGCAGCTCGATGGCCTCCGGGAAGTTGCCCACCTCGGTGCGGCTGCCGTGGAGGGTCAGTTCCTTGCGCGTGAAGTCCAGCCCCGGCAACGACAGGTTCACGCCTCGCTTCACCAGCCCGACAATCACCACGCGGCCGCCGGGAACCACCAGTTGCACGGCCTGCTCCATTACCGAGGCCACCCCGGCGCATTCAATCACCACGGGCATCCCTTCGCCGTTGGTGATTTCCAAAACGCGTTTTTCCAAATGCTCGTCCGACAGCAGCGGCACGGCACCCAAATGCTCGGCCACGTCCAGCCGTTCGGGGTTGATGTCGCAGGCATAGACGGCAGCACCCCGTTCGCGGGCCACCTCGATGACGTTCATGCCGATGGGGCCGCAGCCCATCACCA
>JALOMD010000436.1 GCA_025455595.1 Cytophagales bacterium
ATCGGCCTCACGCTCTATTCTGCCGCCATTGACCGCATCCGCGACTACGGCACGCTAAAGGCCATCGGGGCCACCAACGGCTACATCCGGCGGCTCATCCTCACGCAGGCGTTGATTTTCGCCGTAGTCGGCTTTGCTGTCGGCTACGCGTTCATTGAAGGATTTCGGCGCGGCATTGCCAATGCGGGTACGTTCTTCGACTACCCGTGGTGGTTGCGCATTACGTTTTTCTTGGTTACGCTGCTCATCGCTGTGAGCGGCAGCCTGTTTGCCATCCGCCGCATCACCAGCCTCGAACCGGCGCAAGTGTTTCGTTAATTCGGAATTGTAGCGCATGCTTTAGCCTGCGTGAAACGTCAGTTCGACGAAGCCGAAGGATTTTCAAAAGCGTTTTGGGCAATTTTTGCCCAAAACGTCTGTCAGAACTCTGATTCTACAGTGATTTTCGTTATTAACATGATTGAAAAACCCTGTCAATCCTGTCCAAAACAAAACTCATGACAATCAATCTAAAATCACATTTCTGACAAAACCCACTACCGAAAAAATCGATAGAGTCATGAACATACGACTTTTCATTTGCCTTTTGCTCCTGCCGTTTTCGGCAATTTTTGCCCAAAACGCACCCCTCCGGCTGTCGGCGGCCGAGGCGGTTGACTACGGCCTGAAAAACCGCAAGGACGTGCAGAACCAGCGGATTTTCGAGAAAATCGCCCAAAACGAAACAATTTCCAGTTGCAGGCCATCGTGTTTCCGCCCGGCCTCGGCCCCACGCCCAGGCCGGAGCCGACGGCCGTTCGGCTGGGCACCAACTACAGCCTGCTCGCCGGGGTGAACGGCAGTTTCGACCTGTTCAACCCGACTACGCAGGCCGACAAGCGTTTTGGGCAAAAAAGCGAAGAATTGGAGCAGGCCAACACCGAGAAGCTGACCCAAGACACCAAGCAGGCCATTTTGCAGGCGTATTATTCGGTGTTGCTGAACCAAGAGAAGGCACGTTTCTCGGCCGAGAACCTCAAACGCACCGAGCAATACCTGACCCAAGGCCGCGTGCAGTTCGAGAACCGCACCATCCTGAAAACCGACCTCGACCGGCTGCAACTTGACTACCAAAACGCACAGGTGACGCAGGCCGAAGACGAGAAGAACCTGCAACTGAGCCGGTTGTACTTGGGCAAGCAAATCGGGGCCGAGGCCAACGCGACGGTTGAGGCCACCGAAAGCCTCGAAAGCGTGATGCAGTCGCTGCCCGATGTGGGCGGCTTGCAGAACACGTTCACCAGACGCGTCGAGTTCAAGCAGGAACAACTGCGCCTCGACCAAAGCCAACTGAACGCGGCGCGGCAGGGCAAGGCGTATCTGCCCACGGTGTCGCTGTACGGCAGTTGGAACGCCCAGCACCTGAGCAACAATTTCGAGCCGTTTGCCGCCAACACGTGGTTTCCGTTCAGCTACGCGGGCCTTCGGGTTTCGGCCACGCTGTTCGACGGCCTGCTGCGCGAACGCACCCGCACCGAATATCGCCACCGCGCCGAACAGAACCGGAACAACCTGGCCAAACTGCAGTCGGACTTGAACTACGAGTGGGAAAGTGCCCGCGTGCAACTGCTCAACGCCCACGAAAAGCTGAAAACCGCCCGCGACAACTACGCCTTGGCGCAAAGCGTGGTGCAAACCGACAACCTGCGTTTCCAAGAAGGCAAAATCACCGCCGCCGACCTGCGCAACACCGAGTATTCGCTGGCGACGGCGCAAAACAACCTGCTGACGAACTACTACAATTTTCTGGTCGCCAAAATCGCGTATCAGAAAGCGGTGGGGGAATTATAGACGTTTAACGTTTTGCGTTTATCGTTTACCGTTCGGCGTTTTGGGCAAATTTTGCCCAAAACGCCGTTCCTTGGCGCAAGCGTCCGCTTGTGCCTATCAATTGACCAGCGTCCGCTGGTCGCAAGCGAAGCTTGCAAAAGACGACACCACGCCGAGGCATAGTTCAGACAAAGAACGAATTGGAGGCATTTTGGGCGTTTTTTTGCCTAAAACGCCGGTTGTCTTCCGCTTTTTGTTGACATCCATTTTTGCAAACCTATCGGTTTGCGACCAGCGGACGCTGGTCAAATAAAAGGCACAAGCGGACGCTTGCGCCAGAGAAGTTTGGCGTTTGGCGTTTTGGGCGATTTTCGCCCAAAACGCATCTGACCTCTGACCTCTTAACTCTGACCTGAAATTCGTACTTCGTAAATCGTACCTCACATTGTGATGTATTCTTCTATTTTCTTGGCGGCGATGTGGTATGATGCCTTCAACGCCCCTTCCGATGTGCCGGTGATTTCGGCTATTTCCTGGTACGAAAGCTCGTCGTAATACCGCATGTTGAACACCAGCCGCTGTTTGTCGGGCAGGCGCAACAGGGCTTTTTGCAGTTTCATCTGGATTTCGTCACCTGTAATCAAGTCGCTGCTGTCAAGCTTGGCGGTTAGTTCCTCGGCAATTGTATCGTCAATGGATGTGAACACGTTGCGTTTCTTGCGGTTCAGGAAGCCGAGGCATTCGTTGCTGGCAATGCGGTAAAGCCACGTGTACAACTGCGAGTCGCCACGGAAATCGGCCAGGTGGTGCCACACTTTGATGAAGACCTCCTGCGTAAGGTCGTCGGCATCGTCGTGGTCAATCACCATCTTTCGGATGTGCCAGTAAATGCGCTGTTGGTATTTCCTGACCAACGTGTTGAACGCCGCCGTCCGGGTCGCCTCGGCGCGGAATTGCTCCAGAATCTGCTTGTCTTCCAAATGGCCGATGGGTGGTATTCGCGAAAGCATCTGTCCGTTTGATGCAACAACGAACGGAAAGTTTAAATTAATTCAGAATTATGAATTCAGAATTCTGAATGCGTTTTAGGCAAAAATTGCCTAAAACGGCATTTGTCCGAACCATGATTGGCTTCGCCAATCATGGTTCAGACGAAGCTCCCTCCTTGGGAGGGGGGCGGGGCCGCTTCTTCACAAACAAAGAAAGCGTGTTTCCCGAAGAAACACGCTTCCAAAACAATTCGTACTTCCTGTCTGCCGACAGGCAGGCGTACCTCGCAAACAGTACTTTTATTTCACGATTTCGCTGCGGATTTCTTTCACTTTGGCTGTGATTCCTTTTAGCGTTTGGTCGGTCACGGCAAAATTGCCCGCGTTGTTTTTCAGGCTTTCCTCAAACTTCAAGTTCTCAAACTGCGCACGCAGGTCGGTGAGTTTCTGCGTGTAAGCCGTCACTTGCTCGTCTTGCTTCACGTTCTTCATCAGGTTCAGCAGGTCGTCCAGCGACTGCTTCTGCTTGATGATTTGCATGATGAGGTTGGTCAGCACGCCGTTGCGCACGTCGGACGGAATGTCTTTCGGATAGTTTTCGACCAAGCCGGTTGCAATGTGCAAACCTTCTACAAATGAGCCAGCCACCACCAAGGCACCGGTTGCATCGCGTTGGTTCTCGGCCAAGAAGCGGCGCACGTACAACATGGTTTCGTCCACAATGGCTACCAGCGAGTCTTCTTTCGAGAGGTTGCTTTGGAAACGTTTCTGCATGGCCTCGCCGAAGGTGTTGCTCAGGCCGAGGTGGTCGGCCAGTTTTTGCGACGACTTCAGGTAGGTCAGCACGTCTTGGGTTTTGTTGTAAACCGTCAGGTAGCCGATGTCCGTGGCGTAGGCACCGAGGTTTAGGGCGGCCTTGTCGTTGGTGGTGGTGTAGTTGGCGGCCTTGCCCGACGGGTTCAACAGCGACTGGTTGAAGTCGGCACCGGTGAGTTTGATGGTGGCCGGGATGTCGCTGGTTTTGGGCAGCGCACTCAGCAACGGCGACTGGCCGGTTGGCTCGACCACGGCCGACGTGTCTTCGGCCATCGCGGTAGTGTCTTCAGCGGCTGTTTCGGTTTTCTTTTCGCCTCCGCAAGCATTCAGCAAAACGGCCCCGCTCAATGAAAGGGCAAAGAGGTAGGTTTTAGGCAAGTAGTTTTTTAACAACATGGGTGAAAGAGTTGATGATTGGTAAATACGCTCCAAAATGCCAACCAAAAAAGGACTTTTTGCTTGATTTTGCAAACTACGGTGAAAATATAACGAAATGCGGAGGGCAGCAGAGGGCATGGCGCAGGGAGCAAAGGGCACGGGGCATGGGGTGTGCAAGCAAGCGTTTTGAGCAAAAATTACCCAAAACACCTTTTCCCTATGCCCTATGCTCTCTGCCCCTTGCTCCCTGCGCCCTGCCCACCGCCACTCATTTCCCTGCCTTCAACGCTTCTATCTCCTTGTCAACCAACACCACGGGGAAGCGTTTGCGCAGTTCTTCGAGCCACGTTTGCTCCAAATAATTTTGGTAGTCGGAAATAAGTTGCCCCTGCGATTCGGCAAAGGTTTTGGGACGGGCTTCTTCCACGCCCGTGATTTCAATGTACGCCACCCGGCCGTTGTTGTCGAGGGTGTAAGTGCCCGGCTGCCAAGTGGCCCGGTCAACCAGCGGATTGTCGCCGCGCTGGAAGAGTCCCTCGGTGATTTCCACGCTGAGCGGTTTTTGGGCGTTCAGTTGTTTTTCCAACACGGTTTTGGACGTGGAGGCCAACGCAAACGCCACGCGGCTGTTTTGGCGGGCATCGGTGCGCGACTTGGGCGTGGAAACACCGAAATC
>JALOMD010000009.1 GCA_025455595.1 Cytophagales bacterium
TACCACTTGTCACTTTAGTTAAAACGTAAAGCGCAACATGGCACCGTACGTCCGGGTCTGGGGCAACGTATTATACTCGAAACCCTGCGAGTTGCTCACCCCTTGCGAATTCACTTCCGGGTCGAAGTGCGGGTAGTTGGGCGCGTAGAGGAACAAGTTGCGACCGGTCAGTGTCAGCTCGATGCGGCCGAAAGGTGTGCGGTCGGTCAGCGACTTGGGGGCGATGTACGAAACCGAAGCCTCGCGCAGCCGTATCCAAGACGCGTCGAACACCATTGTTTCGCCTTGCACGCCGTACAGACTTGCCCAATACTGTTGGGCCGAGATGGCGATGTTGTTCGGAATCGGGCTGCCGTCGGCACCGACCAATGCACGCGGCGTGCCGTCTTCGTTGTTGGTCGGGTCGCGCAGCACGCCCGGAATCACGTAGGTGCGGTCACGGTCGCCGGTTTCTTCGGCCACGCCACGCACCCGCACGTCACGGATGTTGCGCGAAATCACGTCGCCGCCACGGCGCACGTCTATCAGGAACGACAAAGCAAAGCCCTTGTAAGCGAACGTGTTGGTCAAGCCGCCTGTCCAGTCGGGGTTCGGGTTGCCGAGTATCTCGATGGAAGTCGTGTTGAAGTTGGCCTGGCCCGCCCCGGTGCCAGTGGCCGTAATCAGCAGGTTGCCGTTGGCATCGCGCAGCAGCGGGTTGCCGACGATGATGCCATACGGCTGCCCGGCCCGCAGTTGGGTTTGCGGCGTAGTGAAACCACCCAAGAATATGGTGTTCACCAGCGGGTCTATGCGCAAAACGGTGTTGCGGATGCGCGTCCAGTTGGCGTTCACCGTCCATGTAAAGCCGCTGGCCGCCTTGACGGGCGTGGCGTTCAAGCCCACTTCCCAGCCTTCGCTTTTGAGTTCGCCGGCGTTGCGCACAAAGTTGGTGAACCCGGCCGCCACCGAAGTCGGGGCACTTACGATGATGTCCGTTGACTTGGTGCTGAAAAACGCCACGTCGAGGCTGAGTCGGTTTTGGAAAAAGCCCAACTCGGTGCCCACTTCGCGGGTCACGGTGAACTCAGGGCCGAGGTTCGGGTTGCCTGCCACGTCGCTGATGCTGTAGCCTTGGTTGCTCCGGAACGGATACTGCAAGAACGGCCCGTATCCGTTGCCCGGTGCCGACTGGATAAAGTACGTGTCGGTGGAGAAAGCCGGGGCTTGGCGGCCCACTTGGGCAATGTTGGCTCGGATTTTACCGAAATTGAGAATCCGGTTGTTGTTTTTCAGGGCAGGAATGGCCTCGGTGAACACAAAACTGGTGGTAACGGCCGGGTAAAAGTATGACCGGTTGCCGGGTGCAAACGTCGAAGACCAGTCGTTGCGGCCTTGCAGCGTCAGGTACAAGTACTGCCGGTAGTCGGCGGTGACTTGGCCGTACACGCCAATCAAGCGGCTGCGGATGATTTCCGAGAACGGCACGTACGTTTGGTAGCTGGTGATTTGGTCGAACCCGCTCACCGATGCCCCGGTGCCGGTTACGGCTTGGTTGCGCGAAAGGTTGATGTTGATTTCGTTGCCCACCAAGGCGTTGATGCCGAAATTGCCGAACCGCCTGTCCATTTGCAGGTTCAGGTACGAGTTGGTCTGCTGCACGAACAGGTTCTGGTCGTAGGTGCCGCCGATGAGCGGTGCCCCGGCGTTGCCGCCGCCCCGCGACCCAATGGCATCGGTACCCTTGAAATTTTGAATAAACGCATCCGTACCAATCTTGTAGTTGACGTTCAGCCAGTCGGTGAAGTTGTACTGCAGGTTGATGTTGCCCAGAATACGGTCAACCCGGTCGTTATAGCGGTTGTTTTCGATGGTCCACAGCGGGTTGTCCACTTGCGGGTCGAAATAACTCTGCGAACCGTCCGGGTCTTGGATCGGGTAGTTGCGCAAGTTGTACGATCGGGGCAGGAAATAGCCCCGGAACAGCGGGTTCGAGAGTTGGTTGCCCTGCTGGGTGCGCTGCGAAGTCGTGTTGAAGTACGTGAACGAAGCCCCGCCGCTGAACTTGTCGGTGAACTGGTTGGTAGCCGTGATGCGGAAAGTGTTGCGCACCAGCCGGTTGTTGGCGATGATGCCGCTCTCCTGCAAGTTGGAGTACGAGGCGATGTACGTGGACTTGTCCGTGCCGCCCGACAACTGCACCGAGTTCTGGAAGTTGGAACCCTGCCGGAAGATGTCGCGCACGTTGTTTGGGTAGGCACGCAGCACTTCCGGCTCGCCAAGGTAGTTGGTCACGGTTTGGCCTTGGATGCGCGGCCCCCACGAGTCGAGCGTGGTGGGCGAGAAATAGCCGTTGCTGCCTTGGGCGTACTCGTTCTGGTACTTGGGCAAGCGGTTCACTTCCACGATATTGTAGTTGGACACCACCTCCACGGTTGACTTGGTGTTGCGCCGGCCTTTCTTTGTGGTGATGATGATGGCCCCGTTCACCGCCCGGCTGCCGTACAGCACGGCCGCCGCCGGGCCTTTCAGGATGTTCATGGACTCAACATCGTCCGGGTTGATGTCAATGGCGCGGTTGGAGTTGGAAACGCCGCTCTGCAACTGGTTGCCGCCGCCGCCGTTGTCAATCGGGATGCCGTCCACTACGAAAAGCGGCTGGTTGCTCTGTGTGAACGAAGTGAAGCCCCGGATAAAGATGGACGACGAAGCCCCCACCATGCCGCTGGTGGACTGAATCCGCACGCCCGGCACCTTGGCCGCCAATGCGTTGACGATGTTGGTCTGCCGCACCGTCTCGATTTGGGCGGCCTTCACGGTGGTCACCGAGGTGCCCAGCGAACGCCGCTCGGCTTCCAGCCCAAGGGCCGTCACCACGACTTCTTGCAGGGCGGCCACGTCGGCAGCCAAAGTCACGTTTACGGTGGTGCGACCACCGACTGGCACTTCCTGCGTGGTCATGCCGATGAAGCTGAACACCAAGACGGCATCAGCCGGGGCTTGCAGGGTATAGCGGCCTTCGGCGTTGGTGGTGGTGCCGGAGGTGGTGCCTTTGACAGACACGCTCACGCCCGGCAGCGGCGAATTGTCCTCGCTGCTCGTCACCTGGCCGGAGACAGCTACATTCTGGCCCACCGCAAAATAGTGGCTGCACCCGGCAAAAGCCAGAACGAACAGGACTCGTAAGACTTTCTTCATGACAATTGATTGGCTTTTAGTTTGTTTCACAAAAAAGTTACTCGCATCAAACGTTGTTTCCGCAAAATTATTTCTAAAACTGAACTTTTGCGCTGTTTTTAAGAAAAAAATCAAATAAAAATTTGGTTTTAAGCTGTAAAAAAGATAAAAAATCGTGCCTTAGAGCCGTTTTTTCGAAAAACAGCGAAATGTAACTAATCAGCATAATTTATACAAAAAAGTAAATTTTAGACGTACCGAAACCCGTAAAACACCACGCGTCCGGTTCCTTGCTTGTTGCTGCCAGGAACCGGACGCGTGGTATCGGTAAAGTTTGCCGGGGAGCTCCGTCGGGTGGCATTCCGGCTCCCGATACGCCTGCCCACGCCGAGTGCGTGGCAAGCGAAGTGCGTGGCAGGCAAGCCAGCGGCATGGACAGTTGCGGGATTGTCAGTTTGGACGGTTTTGTCCTGAACAGCGGATGATGCGATTGCGCAGATTCAGCGGACGGGGGCAACGGTTGTCTGAAGGCGTGTTTGTGCCGTCTATGGTTCAAGACACATGCCGTTTTGGGCGATTTTTGCCTAAAACGCCGTGGCTTGGAGCATGGCAAAGTGAGGAAAAACAAAAACGCGCACCTTTTCGGGGTGCGCGTTCAATAAAGAAGGTTACCAAAGAAAAAACGCCTTGCTATTGTGCTGTGAAAGTGCGGGTAAGGGTATAAGTCCCGGTAATTCGACCGTCATCGTCGGTGGTGATAAACGGATATGTTACCCGTAAGGTTGTTTCCGTCAATTCCTGAATTGTCCAGTTTGCTAATCCTCTAAGGGGATTATCCAGTTCCAACGGGTTGTTGGTGAGAACTAACGTACCTTGGTCAAGACTAAATGACCATGTGCCTTTGACAAATACCTGCGGATCAATCTGTGGATTGCATTTGGTAGCACCTTCCTCTATGCTGTATGAAAAATCGGTTTGGAAAATATAAATGTCATCTTGCAAGCATGCAGGCACCGCTGCGTACACATTTGTAATAGGGGTTCCGTTTTGCTGTGGCAATGGCGGATTGATAGTCCAAGCTGTTGTTCTCCAGGTACGAGCCAAAAGGCGCACCTTCGGATCAACTTGTGGAGCCGGGTCGTCATCGTCCCGATTACAAGAGAAAGCCGCGACTGCCAAAACAGTCAGCAAAAACAAATGTCGAAGTTGTTTCATGGTTGTCTGGTTAATGTGTTCGGTCAACAAGTTGCGAAATATCCCGTATGTAACAAATTTTCTACGGACGTTTTTACAAAATAACGTGCCAATGGCCGACGGTTATGGGGGCGTTTTGGGCAAAAATCGGTAGATCCCGCATTCGCCTGTCCCGACCTGCCTGCCACGACTTGGCGGGGGCGGAAACGCCCAAAACGCCGCAGGCTCAACCTTTGGCAAAGTTCAGAACTTTGCCAAAGGTGTCATGACCGACGCGGGATTCGTATCCCGCGCCAGCCGAAAAGCGTTTTAAGCAAAAAATGCCCAAAACGCCTCTGACTTCTGACCTTATCGTTTCACCACCTTGCGTCTGGCCCGCCAGCCTTCCAGTTCAAACTCCACTATATAGACCCCGGCAGCCAGCCGTTCGGTAGGCAGCGTGTCTTCAAAAGCATCCGTTGTTTTCCGGTCACGCTGGGTCAGCACTTGGCGGCCCAGCGCATCATAAACGACCATGTTCACAGTTCCGCGCATTCCGTTGGACAACGTCACGCGTAACAGCCCGTCGGTCGGGTTCGGGCTTAGGGTCAGGGCCTGTTCCACGGGGTTCGGCTCGGTGGCAGTCACATTGCGCACAAATACGGTCACCGTTGCGCGGTTGTTGCACAAATCCAAGCCGGAGCCGGTGACGGTGTAGGTGGTGGTTTGCGTCGGAAACGCCACCACCTGCGGCCCCAACGTGGCACTCAAGTTGGTGGTCGGCGACCACTCGAACAGGCTGGCCCCGCGTGCCCGCAGCGTCACGGGTTGGCCTGCGTCTATGAAAATCTCCGAAGCCCCTGCCTGCACCGACTCGTTCATGCCTACCTGGGCCGTGATGGCGTGAGCGACGTTCAAGCCCCGCGAAATGGAGTAAGGCTCCCACGCGCCTTGGGCGTTCTGGCTCCATGCGGTGATCTGCGTGGACTCGCCGTTGCGGTTGGTAGCCACGGCCAGCGAGTCGCGGGGGCCGCCGTAGGTGAGTTGCACGCCCACGAAGTACGGAATGCCGTTCACCGGCACGTTCCGGTCGAAGACCACTTGGGTCGGCTGGTTCTGGGCCACGTCGCGCAGGATGGTGCGCAGCGGGATTTCCTTCCGCTCCAGTATTGCCCCCGGACTGCTCTGGAACCCGCGTGCGTTCCACACCAGCACCGTCACGATTGACTCGGTGGCCGCACCACCCGCCGCCACCGCCGCCCCGAACCGGATGGAAGCACTGCTCAGGTTGGCATAGCCGAGCCGGTTGTCGAAATACTCGGCCACGGCCTGGTCGCGGCGCGAATTGTGACCCGACACGTAGCCGGTGGCCGGTGCCGCCTCGCGTAGCACGGTGGGCGTGCCGGTGAAGTTGCTCGCCCCGCCGCACAGGCCCGCGTCCAGCACTTCGATGAAGCCGGTGCGTACCAACGGTGCGGAACTGCCCGATGCATTGCCGGCCACCAGCGTCACGGCGAAGCGGCCCGGATTGGCGTAGGTCACCACCGGGTTGCGTTCGGTCGAGGTGGCCGGATTGCCGCCTTCGAACGTCCACTGCCAACGCGTCGGGGCGTTGGTGGAAAGGTCGCTGAACGTAACCCTGGCACTGCGCAACACTCTCTGTTTGTCGGAACGGAAGGCCGGGGCGGGCGGGCCTGCCACGGCGTTGGCGCACACGTTCGAGGAGGTCAGTTCGCGGCGGCGCGGACTGAGTTCCAGCACGGCCAGCATCCGCAGTTTCTGCCCACGGGTGAAAATGTTGAGACACGCGTCATTAGAATAGTCCATGTAGTTCTCCACCATGTTGGTGGCTCCGCACGAGACGCGGCCTTGTTGGCACCCCCGGCTTTCGGACTGCTGTGTGGGCGTGTCGTCCACAAAGTCGTTGCCGCAGTTGCCGTCGCCCCAGATGTGCCGCAGGCCGAAGAAGTGTCCCAGTTCGTGCGTCAGGGTGCGGCCCAGGTTGTACGGAGCCTGCAACACCGGAAAACTGCCTTTGTCAGCACTGCCGAAACTGGTGTGGCGAACCACCACGCCGTCGGTGTTGGCCGCGCCGCCGTTGTCGGGCAGGCCGCCCAAGCCCGACTGGCTCGGAAACTGCGCGTAGCCAAGCAACAGTTCTGATTCGCCGGCAAAGTCAAGCACCCAGATGTTGATGTAGCGGTTCGGATCCCAAATGGTGTTCGGCTTGAGTTCGCCTTCTACTTGGTCGCGGGTGTAAGAAGCCCGCGAGCCGCGCACCCGGTCAATGCCCGGCTCGGCCATGGTACGGCCCTGCGGGTCAACGGCGGCCAAGCAGAACTCGATTTCCATGTCGTCGCCGCGCGGGTCGGTGTTGAAGCCGCGCGTGTTGGGCAGGCGGCGGAAGTCTTCGTTGGCAACGGCAATCTGCGCCTGCACTTGCGCTTGGCTCAGGTTGCGCCCCGCTCCCACTGCTTCGCCGTTGTGAATGATGTGCACCACCACCGGCAACGTGACCACACCTGCCTGGACACGCCCCGAACGCCGCCGCGCCTCTATCTCTTTTATTTTTTTCTGCACGGCCATTTCAAACTGCATCAGCGTTCCCAACTGCGGAAAACGTTTGCGCAACAGCGAGTCCATGTGCATGGTGGCGCATTTTTCGTCTATTGGGGCTTGGGCATGGGCCAAGGTCGTGGCGGCGGCCACGGCTATTGCCAGCAGTATGTTGCGTAGTCGTTGGGACATGTGTCTTATGTCTTGTATGCGTAATTCTGGTTCTGAACAGTGGCAATCGGACGTTTCAAGCAAAAACCGCCCAAAACGCAAGTCTCAAAACGCAAGTCTTTTGTCTTGGCCGAGCCTTTGGTTCCGGTCAGACGCACCGCGTACAGACCTGCGTGCAAATGGCGTTTTGAGCATTTTTTGCTCAAAACGCTTCTGACCTCTTACTTCTGACCTCTGACCTGCATTCGTACTTCGTAAATCGTACCTCGTACTTCAAATTCATCCTCCCCGTTGCGCCGCGAACACAAATCGGTAGCTGGCGTTGATGTCTGGGAAATAATATTCGACCGTCAGGGCGTTTTCGTTCAGTTGTTTGATGGTAAACGGCACAGCCGTGCGTCCAGTCAGGATGGGCAGCGGAAACTCCAGCGTGGCACTGGCGTTCACCAACGACCAGTTGCCTTCCACGTACACGTCCGGGTCGTTGGGGCGGCACTTGGTGGAACCTTCGCGGGCCTCGAATTTTTTTTCCTCTCCGGCATAAAACACGTACAAGTCGTCGCTTGTGCACGGGTCAAAGATTTGGTTTGCCGGTAGCGATTCCGGCGGATTGCCATCGTCGATGATTTGAATGGTGGTGAGCAGCCAAGACTTGCTCGTCTCGCCGGTGAGCAACTTGCTGTAAGTCAGCGGCTTCGGCTCTATTGTCTCCGAGCAGCCACCCAAACTGACCGCCATTGCACACCCTAAAGCCACGCGCCAAGCGACCGAACGAAAATTGGTGTTTTTTTGCCCAAAACGCATGTTGAAGTACGATTTACGGTTTTCAATTTTGAATGAGTGAATGATAGAATGAGTGAATAGGCGTTCCATCCGGAAAAGTTTTTCGTTTTCATTCACTCACTTATTCATTCACTCTATCATTCTATCATTCATTCAATTCCGTTCAGGAATATACGTCAGTGTCGGCAAGAAAATCACCGTGTCGCGGGTCGGGTTGCGTAGCGGTGCCCGCAGGCGGATGTTCAATGACAAATGACCGTTTTGCGGGTTCCAAGCCCCGTCGCCACTGAAAATGATGCTTGAATTGAACATGGAATTGCTCTGCTCTGGAATCTCGATGGTGTTGTCTTTTTTGTCGATGAACCGGATGGTGGGCTTCTCTGCCTGAAAATTGAACAGATTTGCCAAGCCAATGTTCCAGTTCGACACCGTAAACTCGTTGCAGTCGGTGCTGGTTATCCGCACATCGGGTACGGTAATGGTGGTAGCGTTCTGGCGACGGGTGCCGATGTAGTAGCCGCCCAAGATACAGTCGTCGAGGATGGTCAGTGTCAGTTTGCGGCCAATGTTGTTGTTTTTGCCAAAACCCACCCGCAAATTGTCCGGCGTAGCCCCCACCATGGTCAGCACCACCTGCTGCGACTCCAGCCGGTCGTTTGCATTGTTACGCAAACGCAATTGAATCTCGCCGAAACTCTGGTTGGCCGGAATGGTGACCGTGCCCCGCGTGCCCACAATGTTGTAGTCAATGCCTTCGCGAGCCGTGCCGCTCACCAGATAGCTGATGGTGATGGGCTGAGCCAGTTGTGGCCCCACGTTATGCACGCGCAGGACGACGACGCGGGGATAGCTTTCGCGGTACGAAGCCACCGTGTCCGTAAAACGCACGTGGTGCGGGCCTTCGAAGGTGATACGCTGTTCTTGGCAAGACGGCAATACTGCCAGGCTTGTCACCGCGAACAGAAAAAGGACAAACAAACGCATTTTGAAGTACGATTTACGGGGTACGAAGCACGATTTCAATTTTGAATGAATACCGTTTTGGGCAAAATTTACTCAAAACGCCATGCGATGTTTTGTAAATCCTGCTAATTTCTGACCTGACTCAGTAGCCCGGATTCTGTTGGCCGCGCAGGGCCGGGTTCCGCTGGATTTCCGTCTGCGGCACCGGCCAACGTTCGTACGCCTCCCGCCAGTTCGACGAAAACGCCGACATGACCGCACCGGCCCGGCCCGTACGCACCAAGTCGTACCAGCGGTGCCCCTCGAAGGCCAACTCGTACACCCGCTCCCGTTCGATGGCAGTCAGCATATCGGCTTGGTTGCCGACGGACAGTTCGGGTGCCCTGGCCCGGCGGCGCAACACGTTCACATCGGCGGCGGCACCCGTCAGGTTACCTTGCCGTGCCCTTGCCTCGGCCCGAATCAGGTACATTTCGGGCAGGCGGAACAAGGTGATGTTGTTGAATCCTTGGTCAGGGCCGCTGTATTTGTTCACCGAAAAACCGTTGTCACTGCCTCGCTGCCGACTGAAATCAAAGTCAACGGTCAGCCGCCTCTCGCCCGACTCTTGGCTGAGAATCAACAGCAGGAACTCGTTGGAAGGAATCACTTCGCGCCTCCCGATGAAAATATTGTTCAATCCAAAGGTGCTGGTTCCGGGGTCGTCGTTGGAAGTATTGCCGAAACCCATCTCGAAAATCGTTTCGCTGTCGAACTCACGGGTGATGACCCGCTCAAAACTCGACTCCAACCGGAAGCGTCCGGCGTTGATGAGTCGGTTGGCGTGGTTCTCCGCCTCTTGCCAGTTGCGGTTGTAAAGATAAAAGCGAGCCAACATGGCATTGGCCACATCCTTTGATGCAAACGCAGTGATAGCCGAGGCCGAATCAGGAAGATTGGGGATGGCCCGCTGCATATACCGCAGGGCCGAGTCAAGCACTTGGGCACGCGGCACGCGGGGCAGGTTCCGGTTGGCATCCACGTCGGTAGTGGTGACAAACGGTACGTCGCCGTAGGTGTAGGCCGCCAAAAAGTAGGCGTATCCTTCCATCAGGCTGGCTTCGGCCAGCAGTTCGTTGCGCTGGGCCTGTGGCACGCTGGTGAGGCGCGGCAGCCGCTCTTGGATAAAATTAGAGATGTAGATGACTTGGTACAAAGAACCCCAGAACGCCGAGGCAGCCCCGTTGGAAGAGGTGATGCGTTTGTTGCCCAGTTCGTTATAGACCGTGAACGTACCGTTGTGCGTCGCCATGTCGGCGGTGAGGTCGCCGGCCACCACGGTCAGCGGGGCCGTACCACGCACCGCCCCGTACAAACCGACCCGAACGGCAGGCACGTCTTCCGGTGTAGTGAGCACAATGTCGGCAGTCAGGACGTTGTTGGGCTGCGGCTCCAGCACTTCCCGGCAGCCGGAAACTGCCAACAGCGCAACAACCGTCAAAAAGCCATATTTCAAGTCAAATCTCATGCTTGTCAAATCATTGCCTTGTTGCAGGCGGTTTGTATTTGTTTTAACTGCGTTTTAGGCGTTCCCGCCAATGCGGGATTTGTCAATTTTTGCCCAAAACGGCTTGGCAGCCAACGCCCCGCGATGAATTTCGTCTGCCGAGACCAAGCACCTGACAGAAATCAGTTCATGCTGTACTTTGTTTTACTGACGGCCAACCACTGACCACTAACGACTTGACATCTAAAACCCGACCGTCAGGCCGACCATCATGGTGCGCACCTGCGGAAAGGTGAAGAAATCAATCCCTTGGGCAGCCGTAGAGCCGTCCAACGTGCTTACTTCAGGGTCAGGGCCGGTGTACCTGGTAAGGGTGAGCAAGTTGGTGGCCGATGCCAATATGCGCACCGACTGTACCCGGAAACGGGTCAGCCATTCCTTCGGCAGATTGTAACCCAGCGAAATGTTCTTCAGTCGTACGAACGAGCCGTCTTCCAGAAACCGGCTGCTGTGCAAGTTATTCGGATTGTCCTCTTCGGCCCGGTCAGGATTGAACTGGTAACGCGGCACGTCGGTGATGTCGCCGGGCCGCCGCCACCGCCGCAGGGCTTCCCGCGTCTGGTTGGTCTGGATGTCTTGCCCGGCGTTGAGCAACGACGTATTGCTGAAGTTGAGAATCTTGTTGCCGTAGGAGAACTGGAAGAAGAGGCTCAAATCGAAGTTTCGCCAAGAAAATGTGTTGGTGATGCCACCGAGCAACTTAGGCTGGGCGTTGCCGATTACCTTCGCGTCGTCTTCGGTAATGGTGCCGTTGCCGTCCAGGTCTTCGTAGATGGCATCGCCGGTGGCCGGGTCAACGCCAAGAAAATTCAGCCCCCAGAAAGTGCCCAGCGGCTGACCCACTTGAATCACATTGGTAGTGGTGATGCCCGTGGCAGTGTAGCCCCTGAAGAGCGGCAGCGTATCCGAAAGCGACTCCACACGGTTGACGTTGCGTGACAGGTTCAGCGAAGTACGCCACTTGAACAATCTGTCAATGTTCACCGAATTGACGGCAAACTCGATGCCTCGGTTAGAGACGGAGCCGATGTTGCCTTGGAAACCGCCAAAGCCTGTGGTGGTGGGCAACGGGAAAGTATTCAGGAGCGAGGTAGTCAGGTTGGTGTACACGTCCAGCGTGCCGCTCAGCCGCCCGCTCCAAAGCGAGGCTTCAATGCCGACGTTTATCTCACGGGTGCGTTCCCATTGCAAGGCACTGTTGCCCAGTACCGTGGGGGCCAAGCCTGAATTACCGTTGTACTGCGCCCCGCCGAATTGGGTCAGGAACTGGAAGTCGCCGATGCGTTCGTTTCCGGTGAAGCCGTAGCTGGCCTTCAGGCGCAAGTCGTCGAAGAAGGTGTACTTTTCCATGAACGGCTCGGCGGAGATGCGCCATCCCGCCGAAAGCGACGGAAAAAAGCCAAAACGCCGACCGGAGCCGAACCGGGAGGAGCCGTCATAGCGGGTAGTGGCCCCGAACAAGTACTTGTCTTTGAACTTGTACTTGACCTCGCTGAAAAAGGAAACCAAGCCGTTTTGGATGAAAAATGAGCCACCTTCGTCAACCAACGCCCCGGAGCCGGAAATGTACGTGAAGTCGTCACGTGGAAACAGCCGTCCACTGACGGAAGCGGTACGTTCGGTGCGTTGCAGCAGTTCGTTGCCGAGCAGGAAATCGAACGCGTGCGTTTCGTTTTCGCCGATTGCATACGAGTAGGTCAGGATGTTCGTGTTGACCAATGTGATGTACGTGCCGTTGCTGTACACGCCGTAGCCCCGACCGCCCACCGACGGCAGGAACCCGCCGATGGCAGTGGAAGACGGCTCGAACTGGTCTTCGGTCACGCCGTTGAAGTCCACGCTGGCCTTGGTGCGAAAACGCAGCCGCCGCGTGAAGGCGTACTCAGCCGACAACCCGCCGATGATTTTGGTCGCAAAGGTCTGAAAACGCGGCAACAGGGCCTGCGCCACCGGGTTGAAGTTGGGGAAGCCCGCGTAGCCGCCGCTGTTCGGCCCGTACAGTCTGCCTTGCTCGTCATACGGCGAGAAGAACGGCAGGCTTTTGATGGCTCCCGAATACACGCCGTCGAGAAAGTTGTCGCCTTTCACCCGGTCGTTACGCAGGCGCGAAATCATCAGGTTACTGCCGAAGGAAAGTTTGTCCGATGCTTTGTGGTCAAGGTTCAACGTACCACTGAATCGGATGAAGCGGTTGTTGAGTTGCACTCCCTCTTCGTCACGGTAGTTGATGCTGGTGTAGAACTGCGTGCGTTCGTTTCCGCCACGGGCACTGAGTTGGTATTGTTGGTACAAGGCCCGGCGTGTCACGGCATCCACCCAGTCGGTGTTCACGCCGTTGGTCACGCCCGGTATCAAGCCTTGCCGCTCGGGGTCACCGCCCCCGTTGGTGATGGCCTCCCGCTGCAGTTCAAGCAGTTCGGTTGCATTGAGCATTTGTGGCTTGCGCACCATCTCGATGAACCCACGCTGCACATCGCCCTCGATTCGTGTTCGCGTGCCGGCTTTGCCCCGTTTGGTGGTCACAATCACCACGCCGTTGGCGGCCCTTGCACCGTACAACGCCTTGGCTGCGGCATCTTTCAGCACTTCGATGGATTCGATGTCGTTTGGGTTAATGGCAGAGAAAGCGTTGTCGTTTTGCCCACCGAAGCCGCGCAAAGCCAACGCACCGTCTTCCACCTGAATGCCGTCCACGATGAAAAGCGGCCGGTTAGAAGCGTTGATGGAAGTAGCTCCGCGCACCCGCACCGTGATGCCGCCGCCCGGCGTACCCGACGACTGTGTCACTTGCACGCCCGCCACCTGTCCTTGCAGGGCTTGGTCCATGCCCACCACCGGAATGTCTTTGAACTTTTCGCTGGAAATGGTCGCCACCGAGCCGGTGATGTCGCGCCGTTGCGTTGTCGTGTAGCCCGTCACCACCACTTGCGTCAGTTCGGTTACGTTCGGCTCCAGTTGCACGTTGATGGCCGCCCGGTTGCCCGTTGCTACTTCTTGGGTCTGCCGCCCGATGAAGCTGAACAACAGCACGGCACGTTCAGGCACGTTGGGCAGCGAATAGTTGCCGCCTGCGTCTGTCAAGGTGCCGCTGGTGGTGCCTTTGATGGAAACACTCACGCCGGGCATGGGTTCGCTGTCTTCGGACTGCGTCACCCGGCCCGTTATGGTGCGGGTTTGCTGGGCATGCAATCCGGTGGGAAACAGTGCCGGAAGAACAAAAAGCGAAAAAAGGAAAAAGCGTAACAGTATCTTCATGCACGGGTGTTGTTAAGTCGTAAGCAGTCAGTCGCAAGGCGGGTATCGGCAGTCGTGCGGCCCGGAAAAGTAAACGATTAGCATCGGAATCGCCAAACGCCCGCTGCGGTTTCTGCCTTGAAATGTCCGTCAGGGCGGATGAATTGTTTTGTCCGCGATTCGAAAGCCGAAAAAAAGCGGAGAGTGAAGAAGAGTTTCGCAAAATAACATTTTTCTTTCAAATTCCCGATTCCGCAATGCTTCGTTCTTCGATGCTTCGTGATTCGTTGGGCGTTTTGGGCGTTTTGGGCGAAAATTGCTCAAAACGCCCAAAACGGCAAACGATAAACGTTCAATTGTCGAACCGCGTCACGTTGACGATGCCCGGCACGCGGCCGAGCTTTTTCATCAGCGTGTCCAAGTGTTCCGTGTCGTTGACGAACAGCATGATGGTTCCTTCAAAGATGCCGTCGTTGGTTTCGATTTTGATGGAACGCATGTTCACCTTCAGTTCGGTGGAGATAATGCGCGTCACGTCGCTGACCAAGCCTACGCGGTCAATGCCCGTCAGTTTCAATCCGGCCAGAAACGCCAGTTCCTTCTGCGATGTCCACTTGGCCTTGATGATGCGGTAGCCGTAGTTCGACATCAGGCCCACGGCGTTCGGGCAAGTGGTGCGGTGGATTTTGATGCCTTCGTTCACGGTCACGAAGCCGAACACGTCGTCGCCGGGAATCGGGTTGCAGCACTTGGCGAGTTCGTAGTCAATCTTGTCCATGTCCTCGCCGATGAGCAGCATGTCCGAGTCCACGCCGCGCACCTTCTTGATCTCCACCTCAAACGACTTGGCATCGTTGAATTCCTTCTTGTTGTCGCCTGCCCGGCGCACTTTCTCGTTCTTGAACCGCTTGATGTCGGTGCGCGAAATAATGCCTTTGCCCACTTTGTACAGGAATTCCTGCGGCGTTTTGGCATCGAAATAGGCCCGCATCTGGTTCACGATTTCGTGCGTGTTGGGGTCGAGCTTGAGCTTGCGCAGCCGCTGGGCCACAATCTCTTTGCCTTCGCCCACGTACCGGCGATATTCTTCCTTGAGGCA
>JALOMD010000437.1 GCA_025455595.1 Cytophagales bacterium
ACAAACTGGTACGATTTCGGGTCGTCAGGGCGTTGCGGATGCGGCCGCTTCACGTCTTTGATGTGCAGCGTGTGCAGTATGTCTTTGTACTGCCGCGCCGCCTTGGCTGGGTCGCCGCCGCCTTGCCAGTAATGCGCAATGTCGAGCAAAAACTTCACGTACCGCGTGTCCACCGACTGCAGGATCACGTCCACCTCTTCGGGCGTTTCGCCGAGTTGGTGCATGTGGTTGTGATAGACGGCCTGCACGCCCAAGTCGGCGGTGCGTTTGCCCACTTCGTTCATCAGTTGCGCGTAGCGTTTCAGTTCGTCGGTGGTGGGCAGGCGGTCTTTGGGCCGCGACGTGTTGGTGATTTGGATGGCATTGCCGCCCAAGGCTTTCACGAAACGGGCGTGGTTCAGGTGTGTTTCGCGTTGGCTTTCTTCTTTGGCCGGGTCAATGTCCACGTTTCCGCTCGAAAACATCGCCAAGCGCAACTTGTGTTGTTGCAGCAGGGCTTTCAGTTCGTCGGGCTTGTCCTTGTACTCGGCGTAAGTGTTGGCCCGTAGCTGGATGCCGCGCAACCCTAATGCCGCCACGTCTTGGATGGCCTGGCGGTCGTTGCCGCCCCACGTAATGGCCGAGCAAGCTATCGGGTAAGTCGGCTTGGCCGCGTGGGCCAACAGGTCGGGGGCGAAAGCGACAGCGGTTGCCGTGGCCGCCACTTGTTTCAGGAAAACGCGTCGGTCGGAAGAATGATGTGGCATCGGAAGGGTTGAAAAGTGGATGAATACCGTTGTCAGTTGTCTGCTTGAGACTTTACGCGGCAGGCACAGGTTTTTGTCAATAAGACGAAATTTAGGAAGAAACCCCTAAATTTCGTCATAAAATTTATTGGAACAAGACTTTCCCCGATATTCCAAGCGAGGTTTGGAAGGCTTGGTGTTTTTGCCTTGCTTTGAAAGGCGTTTTAAGCAAAAATCGGGAAATCCCGCAATCGGCGGGAACGGCCAAAATGGCTTTGTCAGAACTGTGATTCTAAAGTGATTGATTTGATTGACATGATTTGTTTTTCATGCCCTTTGGAGGTTGTTTAACATTACGTTTCACGCTGTCGTTTTGGGCAAAAATCGCCCAAAACGCCGTCTGAATTGACTTCGCCGAATCTTCGATTTCATAATTCCGAATTAAAATCGTACTTCGTACCTCGTAAATCGTACTTCAACATGATGCACTACCGACGTTTTGGCCGCACCGGCTGGCAAGTGAGCGAAATGGGCTACGGCATGTGGGGTCTGGCGGGCTGGACGGGCACCGACCAAGCCGAAATGGAAGCCGCCCTGAACCGCTCCGTTGAACTGGGCTGCAATTTCTTTGACACGGCCTGGGGCTACGGAGCCGGCCGCAGCGAGCAAATCCTGGGAAATCTGCTGAAACGCCACGTCGGCAAGCGGCTGTACTTTGCCACCAAAATTCCGCCGAAGAACTTCAAGTGGCCGTCGCGGCGCGGGTTCCGGCTCGAAGATTGCTTTCCGGCCGACCATATTGTGGAATACACCGAAAAGAGCCTGCAAAACCTTGGCGTGGAATGCATTGACTTGCAGCAGTTTCACGTGTGGGAAGACGACTGGCACAACCGCGACGAATGGAAAAACGCCGTTGAAAAACTGAAACGCGAAGGCAAGGTGGCGCACTTCGGCATCAGTGTGAACCGCTGGGAGCCGGACAATGTGCTGCAAAGCCTCGAAACGGGCCTGATTGACGCGGTACAGGTGATTTACAACATTTTCGACCAAGCCCCGGAAGACAGCCTGTTCCCCGCCTGCCGCCGCCTCGACATCGGCGTGATTGCCCGCGTGCCGTTTGACGAAGGCACTTTGACCGGAACCTTGACCAAAGACACCGTTTTCCCGCCCAACGACTGGCGGGCCACGTATTTCGTCCCCGAAAACCTGCACAGCAGCGTGGAACACGCCGACGCACTGCGGCCGCTGATTCCGCCCGGCATGGACATGCCCGAAATGGCCCTGCGGTTCATCCTCAGCAACAATGACGTACACACCATTATTCCGGGTATGCGCCGCCTCCGCAACGTGGAAGCCAACATGGCCGCTGCCGACGGCCGCCATTTGCCGGAGCCGCTGCTCGAACAACTGAAAGCGCACCGCTGGGATCGGGTGCCCACGGAATGGTCGCAGTAAGGAATGCGGAAGTGTGAATGCGGATTGCGGAAAGGGTGTGGGGCTGAGGGCGTTCTACGCGTTTTTTGCTTGAAACGGCAAAGTCCCGTAGGGACGAACCGTCTGTAGAAATACAGACTAATGACAGAAAAAGCTCCGTAGGAGCGGCCCTGACTTTGTGTTGTCAATCGGGACGCTCCTACGGAGCTTTTGCGTTGAAAGCGTGTCGGTTTCTACAGACAGGTCGCCCCTACGGGGCTTTCATTTCGACACGGGCGTTTTGGGCGATTTTTGCCCAAAACGCCCCATGCTACATGCCCTCTGCTCTTTGCCTTTCCGCAATCCGCATTCAACACTTCCGCGTTCCGTTAGGCCAGCCGGAAGGGCAGCGTGCGCAGACGTTTGCGCGTAGCGTCGAAAATGGCGTTGCCCACGGCCGGGGCCACGGGCGGCAGGGCGATTTCGCCGATGCTGGTGGCGGACTGGTCGTTCTGCACGAAATGCACGTCAATGCGCGGGGCTTCGTTGATGCGCAACCACTTGGAATCGTGGAAGTTGTGTTGGCGCACGC
Organism: Cytophagales bacterium; assembly: GCA_025455595.1. Classification (GTDB taxonomy): domain Bacteria; phylum Bacteroidota; class Bacteroidia; order Cytophagales; family 172606-1; genus Xanthocytophaga. The sequence goes on from JALOMD010000437.1 coordinate 2,731, forward strand.
CGCCGTCTTGGACGGTGATTTCGCCGTGCAACGCTACTGACAATCCCTGCAAAATCGCCCCTTGCACCTGCGCCTCCGCCGACTTTGGATTAATCACCAATCCTGAGTCAACGGCGGCCGTGACGCGCAGGACGCGGATTGTGTTTTTCGCTACGGCCACCTCAGCCGCCAGTGCCACGTAGGCGTTGTGGAACGCGCAGCAGGCAATGCCCTTGCCGTGTCCGGCCGTCGGTTTCTTCGTCCAGCCGAACCGCTCGGCGGCCAGTTTCAGCACGTTGGTGAGGCGGGCCATTTCGTACGGATGAAAATAGATGTCACGGCCTTCAGGATGCGGCGGCAACGGGTGGCCTTCCATCAGCGACAACCGGTAGCGCAGCGGGTCTTGGTTGGTGCGGCGGGCCAGTTCGTCAATGAAGCTTTCGGTGGCGAAACTGGTCTGCGACAAGGCCACGCCCCGCCAGTAGCCGCGCGGCACGCCGCACTCGAACGGCTGGTATTCGCACCGGCGGTTCGGGATGAAATACGGCAAATTGGACGCGCCGCCCACCTCCGATTCGTACACGTCCAACTGTGTGTCCGAGGCGTTGGCGTTGGCCGGAATGGGCGTTGTCACGATGCGGTGCTTCCACGCTGCGGGCTTGCCCTGCGTATCCAGCGCAGCTTCGAGCCGATGGTGGGCCATCGGCCGGTAGAAGTCGTGCTGCATCTCGTCTTCCCGCGTCCAAATCAGTTTCACCGGGGCGTTTGCCGCCTTTGCAATCAATGCCGCCTCAATGACAAAATCCTGAAAAATGCGCCGCCCGAAGCTGCCACCCACCATTTCCAAGTTGACGGTCACGTTTTCTTTCGGAATCTTCAACGCCTCGCTGATGGCACCCGCCGCTCCGCCGATGTCCTGCGTGCCGCCCCAAAACGTACATTTGTCGCCTTCTACGTGTACCGTGCAGTTGAGCGGCTCCAGCGCGGCGTGGGCCAAAAACGGCATTTCGTACACTGCGCGGACGGCGGCGTTGGGCTTGGCGGCCAAGGCTTTGTCCACGTCGCCTTGGTTGTGATGCGTTTGCAAGCCGGGCTTCTGCGACAGTTGCCGCATCTGCTGCCAGTAGCTTTCGGTGTTTTCGGCGTGGTGCGGGCCGGGCTGCCACTCGGCATCCAGTTTGGCGCGGGCGGCGGTAGCGGCCCAGTAGCTGTCGGCTATCACGGCAATGCCCGTGTTCACGAAGTAGAAGCCTTCCGTCGTCGGGATTTCCACCAACGTTTTCACGCCCGGCATTTTCAGCACGCGTTCCTTGCGGTAGCCGCCGATTTTGCCCCGGAATTCCGGGCAACGCTCCACGGTGGCATACAACATGCCCGGCA